>JAEYVD010000258.1 GCA_023432075.1 Pseudomonadota bacterium
TCGTGCGCAAGGTTCCGTGGTTGATCCTCTCCGTAGTCAGCGTCGCCGCCGGAGCCGCCCAGGCTCAAAGTAGCCCGGGCGCCGCTGCTTCCGCGCCGTCGGTCACGTCAACCCCGCAATTGCGCACGTCGCCCGGCCTGCGCATGCACCGGTTGCCCGACGAGAGCATTCCCGCTTTCATGGAAGCGGACACCATTTCGGGCGATCCCGATTACGAACTCAACCTGACCGGCAACGCCCAGGTGCGCCGCATCGACGGCGTGATCAAGGGCGACCAGATCAATTACCGCAAGGACACCGGCAAGGTCGACGTCCGCGGCAATGCGCGCATGATGCGCGATGGCACCCTGGTCACGGGACCCTCCGCCACGTTCAGCGTGGACCGGTATTCCGGCGAGGTCGAAAAGCCCAACTTCTGGCTGGGCGCCACGGGCGGCTTTGCCGTCGCCGATCACGCGGACATTTTCAGCAAGTCGCAGATGCGGCTGCACACGGTGACGTACAGCGGCTGCCCGTGCGAAAACCCGTCCTGGTACATCAAGGCCAATTCGGTCGACATCGACTTCGACGAAAACGAAGGCGTGGCCCGGGGCGGTGTCCTGTACTTCAAGGATGTGCCGATCCTGGCGTCGCCCTACATGACCTTCCCGGTCAAGCGCGAACGCAAGTCCGGCTTCCTGATCCCGACCTACGGCACGACCAGCCAGGGCGGTTTCGACATCTCGATTCCGTACTACTTCAACCTGGCGCCCAATTACGACTTGACGGTGCAGCCGCGCTACTTCTCCAAGCGCGGCACCCAGCTGGGCGGCGAATTCCGCTATCTGGGTTACACGTACGGCGGCATGCTGGACGGCACCTACTTGCCCAATGACGACGTGACGGGCAAGGACCGCTGGATGTACTGGTGGCGTCATCAGCAGCGCTTCTCGTACGGTTTCTACACCGACTGGGATATCGCCAAGGTCTCGGACGACAATTACTTCCGCGACATTTCGCAGTTGGGCCTGAACCAGGCCTCCACGACGTACCTGCCGCAGCGCGGCCGGGTCGGCTGGGTCTCCGACCACTGGAGCGCCTACGCGCAGGTCTACAAGTTCCAGACGCTGCAGGATCCCGACGCGCCGCTGGTTCCGCCGTACAACAAGGAACCCGAGATCTACCTGCGCGGTTCGCGGTACGACTTCGGCGGCTTCGACATGGACTGGACCTCGACCGCGGTGCGCTTCAGCATGCCGCAGTACGGCGCGGCATTGCGGGCCCCCGATGGCGACCGGTTCCAGACGTATCCCACGATTTCGTATCCGATCGTCCGTCCGGGCTGGTTCATCACCCCGAAGGCGGGCGTGAACTACACGTCGTATCAGACGAAATGGTATGGCGTGGATGCGCAGGGGCTTAACGGCGGAACGGCCAATGGCCTGCCGCGCTCGCAGACCCGCACCGTGCCCATCCTGTCGCTGGACTCGGGCCTGATCTTCGAACGCGACACCACGCTGTTCGGCAAATCGTCCACGCAGACCCTCGAGCCCCGGCTGTATTACCTGTACGTGCCGTACCGCGACCAGTCCAAGATTCCGGTCTTCGATACCTCGCTGGCCGACTTCAGCTTCACCCAGGCATTCGAGGAAAACATCTACTCGGGCGGCTGGGACCGTATCGCCAACGCCAACCAGCTGACCGCGGCCCTGACGACGCGCTGGCTGGATGCCGACAGCGGATTCGAACGCCTGTCGGTGGGCGTGGCGCAGCGTCTGTACTTCGAGGACCAGAAAGTCACGCTGCCGCTGGAAACCCCGCGCACGGACGTGCGTTCCGACTTCCTGGTGGGCGTCAGCGCCGCGTTGACCGATACGCTCAACACGGATCTTGCCGCGCAGTACAACCCCTACGACAACAATTGGTCGCGCGGGCTCATCAGCGCGCGCTGGTCGCCGCAGCGCCTGACCACCGTCGCGGTGGCCTACCGCTACCAGCGCGATCCGCAGCCGGGCGTGTTCTACCAGCCGCAGGGCCAGAACCAGGTCAGTCTGGCCGTTCAATGGCCGTTCAGCAAGCGCTGGTATGGGGTGGGCCGGGTCGACTATTCTTTGCGTTCCGGACCGTCCAGTACCATCGCCAATACGACGGAATCCCCGCGCGTGACGCAGGCCATCGCCGGCCTGGAGTACAAGGGCGACTGCTGCTGGGTGGGCCGCATGGTCTACCAGCGCTACGCCGTATCGGCGGCGGACACCAATTCCGCGCTGTTCTTCCAGCTTGAGCTCACGGGCCTGGGTTCCCTCGGAACCGACCCCATGAGCCTGCTGAACAGAAGTATCCCCGGTTATACGCGCGTCACGCCGCCCGCGCAGGCCGGGACCACATTTGAAAGGTATGAATGATGCGTAGGTTGCACTCTTTGCGCCGCCTCTCCGGCAATGCGCTGCTGCTGGCCCTGTGCGCCGGCTTGCCCGCCGCCCACGCGGCCGAGCAGACCGGCCGCGGCGCCAACAGCGCCAAGGCCGCTCCGGCCGCGCAGAAACAGGACGCGCCGGCGCCCAAGGGCGAACAGTTCGTGGACGGCATCGCCGCGATCGTCGACAAGGACGTGATCACGCTGCGCGAACTGCGCGACGCCTCCCAGCGCGTTGCCGGTGAACTGAAGTCGCGCGGGATCCAGGTGCCGGACGACCAGACGTTGCAACATCAGGTGCTCCAGCGTCTCATCATGGAACGCGTGCAGCGCCATGAAGCCGACCGCCTGGGCATCCGGGTGGATGACAAGCAGATCGACACGGCCATCCAGGCGATCGCCACGCGCAACAAGATCACCGAGCAGCAACTGCGCCAGGAACTGGAAAAGGCCGGCACGTCCTGGGAGAGCTACCGCAAATCGCTGCGCGACGAGATCCGTTCGGATCGCCTGCGCCAGCGCGCGGTCGACTCGACCATCGTCATTTCCGACGCGGAAGTCGACGCCTTCCTGAAAGACCAGCGGCGCAACCCGGCTTTCGGCGCGGCTCCCCCTGAGGCAGCGCAAGCGCAGCCTCAGGCGCAGCCGCAGCCCGCGCCCGAGCAGGCCGCCGCGCCCGCCGGCCCCATGCTGTATGCGCTGGCACAGATTCTGGTGCGCGTGCCGGAAGGCTCGTCGCCCGACCAGCTGGCGCTGCTGCGCAAGAAGGCCGAAGGCCTGCTGGCGCAAGCCAAGCGCGGCGACGACTTCGCCAGCCTGGCCGCGGCGTCGTCCGACGGCCCCGAGGCGCTGCAGGGCGGCGTCATGGGCGTGCGCCCGCTGGATGGCTGGCCCGATCTTTTCGTCAAGGCCATCAGCAATCTCCAGAAGGGTCAGGTCAGCCAGCTGATCCAAAGCGGCAACGGTTTTCACATCATCAAGGTGATGGACCGCGGCACCGCCCAGCCCGCGCCCGGCCGCACGGCCCGCGCCCCGGCACCGCAAGCCGCTCCGCAACCGGCGCCGCAGCCGGCCGCGCGCGCCCAGGCGCCGCAGGGCCCGACGCAGGTCGTGCAGACGCGCGCGCGCCACATCCTCATCAAGACGTCGACCGTCATGAGCGATGATCTCGCCCGCCAGCGCCTGGAGCAGGTGCGCCAGCGCCTGGTGAACGGCGCCGCCACCTTCGAGGAAATGGCGCGTCAGTATTCGCAGGACGCCACCGCGCCGCAAGGCGGCGAGCTGGGATGGCTGAACCCGGGTGAAACCGTGCCGCCGTTCGAGGCCGCGATGAATGCGCTGCAACCTGGCGAAATCAGCCAGCCCGTGCAGTCGCCGTTCGGCTGGCACCTGATCCAGGTGGAAGAGCGCCGCGACCACGATGCGACCGACGACCTGGCGCGCATGCGCGCCCGCCAGACGCTGTTTGAGCGGCGCGCCCAGCCGGCCTTTGAAGACTGGCTCGAGCAGCTGCGCGCACAGGCGTACGTCGACAATCGCTTCGAAAAGCAGCAGAAAATTCAGCAGAACAACCGCTAAACGCATTACGGGCTTTTCATGTCTCAACACCAGGCGCGCAAGCGCTTTGGCCAGAACTTCCTGACCGACGACAGCGTCGTCGAGTCCATCGTCCGGGCGGTTGCGCCCGCCCGTGACGATGCCGTGGTCGAGATCGGCCCTGGCTTGTCCGCGCTGACGCGGCCGCTGCTCGAGCGTCTGGACCATCTCACCGCGGTCGAAATCGACCGCGATCTGGCCGCCCGGCTGCGCAAGCAGTTCGATGCCTCTCGTCTGACGGTGGTCGAAGCCGACGCGCTGACGGTGGATTTTTCGCAATTCGGCGGCGCGCTGCGCGTCGTGGGCAATCTGCCCTACAACATCTCCAGTCCGTTGCTGTTCCACCTGATGACGTGGGCCGACCACATCCGCGATCAGCATTTCATGCTGCAGCGCGAAGTGATCGACCGCATGGTGGCCAAGCCCGGCTCGGGCGACTTCAGCCGCTTGTCCGTGATGCTGCAATCGCG
>JAEYVD010000373.1 GCA_023432075.1 Pseudomonadota bacterium
GGCGCTGACGGCGAAACCCGCGAGCGCGCCGCACGACAATTGAAGCGTCCCCAATAGCGCGGACGCCGCGCCCAACCGCTTGCCCTGGTCTGCCAGCGCAAGCGCCGCCGAGTTGGGGTTCACGAAACCCTGGCTGCCCATGTAGCAGATCAGGCACAGCATCAGCAGCGGCAGCGTCAGCAGCCCGGCCAGCGTCAGCGCGACGGCGGCGAGGCTGGCGCAGGCCAGCGTGACCAGCGCGCGGCTTTGCAACTGGCGCGGGGTGTAGGTGCGCAACAGCCGCGCGCTGATCTGCGAGCAGATGATGAGCGACAGGGCATTGGTGCCGAACAGCAGGCCATAGTATTGCGGCGGCACGCCGTAGAGTTCGATGAAGACGCGGGGCGAGCCGATGATGTACGCGAACATGCCGGCTTGGCCGAAACCGCCCGCCAGGCTGTGCGACATGAAGCCGCGGTGCGCGAACAGGCCGCGATAGTTCTGCAGGATGGTGCTCCAGCGCAGCGGCACCACGCGCTCGGGCGTAAGCGATTCCTTCATGATGAGGATGACTGCCGTCATCAGCATCGCGCCGCCCGCGAGCATCACCCAAAAGAGGCTGCGCCACGAGGTGATGGCGAGCAACTGGCCCCCGATCAGCGGCGCGAGGATCGGCGCCAAGCCCATGATGAGCATCAGCAGCGACATGGCGCGCGCCGCTTCGTGGGTCTCGTAGTGGTCGCGGATGACCGCGCGCGGAATCACGATGCCGGCCGCGCCGCCCATTGCCTGCACCACGCGCCAGCCGGTCAGGGCTTCGACCGATCCCGACAGCGCGCACCCCAGCGAGGCGATCATGAACAGCGTCAGGCCCACTAGCAGCGGCGGCTTGCGGCCGTAGCGGTCGGCCATCGGGCCGTAGAACACCTGCGCCATCGCCAGGCCGATCAGGTACGCCGCCAACGTGCGCTCGACATCGCCGCGGGAGACGCCGAGATTGGCCGCGATCGTGGGGAACGCGGGCAGGTACATATCGATGGCGAACGGACCGATGGCCGTCAGCGCGCCCATGAGGATGAGCCAACCGGGCAGGCTGCTGCGGGATGTCTGTGATGGGGGCATGTAGATCGCGGTAAAACGCAGAGACAGGGCGCGTGGCGGTGCAGGGGCTGTACTGGCCGCGCCAAGCCGGGGACTTTATCATGGGCCGGCTTACAGGAAAATTGCGGGCGTTTTCCGAAAGCGTCCCTGGCGCCGTTGCGCATCCGGAGGAGAAGCCGTGAATCCTTTGCTATCTGTCGTGGAACGCAAACTTCAGGCCCTGCCTGTCCTCGTGCAGCTCGTGCTGCCCGATGGCGCCGTACTCGGCGCCCCTGATCCCCGCGTGCGGTTCGTGACGCACGACAAGACCGCGCTGGCCCATCTGGCCGAAGGGGCCGTCGGCGTGTTGGGACAGGATTACGTCGAGGGCCGCATCGATATCGAGGGGCGCATGCGCGACGTCATGAGGGCCGCGTCCCAGCTTCTGCCCGGTTCGCCCATGGACGCCGCGCGGGGCGGATGGCTGACCGATCTGGTGCGCAAGGTGATGTCGGTGTGGCGGCATTCGGTCGAGCGCGACGCCAAACAGATCGAATTCCACTACGACCTGTCGGACGATTTCTACGCGCTATGGCTGGATCCGCGCCGCGTCTATTCGTGCGCTTACTACCGCGAACCGGATATGACGCTGGCGCAGGCGCAGGAGGCCAAGCTCGATCACATTTGCCGCAAGCTGCGTCTGTCGGCCGGCGAGCGGTTCCTGGACGTGGGCGCGGGATGGGGCGGTCTGCTGCTGTGGGCCGCCGAAAACTACGGCGTCGACGCCACGGGCATCACGCTGTCGCGCAACCAGCATGCGCACGTCAGCCGGCTGATCGAAGGGAAGGGGTTGTCCGGGCGGGTCCGCATGATGCTGCTGGATTACCGCCAGCTGGACGAATCGCAGCCCTACGACAAGATCGCATCGGTCGGCATGTTCGAGCACGTGGGGCGCGCGCAGCTGGAAAGCTACTTCGCCAAGCTGCGGCGCCTGCTCAGGCCGGGCGGGCTGATCATGAATCACGGCATCACCGCGGCCGGCGTGTACAACGCCGAGCTGGGCAATGGCATGGGCGAGTTCATCGAGAAGTACATCTTCCCGGGCGGCGAGCTGACGCACGTCAGCGTGGTGATGCAGGCGCTGGCCAATGGCGGGCTGGAAGACCTGGACGTGGAGAACCTGCGGCCGCACTATGCGCGCACGCTGTGGGCCTGGAGCGATGGACTGGAGGGGCGGTTGCCCGAAGCGGCCCGCATCCTGGGCGGGGACCAGGGCGAGCGGTCGCTGCGCGCGTACCGGCTATATCTGGCCGGTTGCGCCATGGCCTTCGAGCACGGTTGGATCGCGCTGCATCAGATCCTTGTCCAGCATCCGGCCACGGGCCGCGCGGACGAACTGGACGGACCTGCGGATCTGTCTTATCCGTGGCGGCGGGACTATATGTATGGGAGATCGCCCGGGCAGTAAGGGGCCGGGCAACGCGCGCCATCCTGGTGATTTGCAAATCGCAGATCCGTCGTTCGTGATGGCTGGCCAGCGACATACCATCGAACCTTCCATTGCAATCAAGCATGAAGCAGGGGGTTCCATGGCTGGCAAACACGCGGCGCCGCGAGGCAGCGCCAATTCGGGCTACGAGGCGGATGTGCTGGTCATCGGCGGCGGGCCTGCCGGGACCTGGGCCGCGGTATGCGCCGCGCAGGCCGGCGCCAGCGTCATTCTGGCGGACAAGGGGTATTGCGGATCGTCAGGCGCAACCGCCGCGGCCGGCACCGCCGTCTGGTATGTCGATCCCGATCCACAGAAGCGCGACGCCGCGATGGCCAGCCGCTACGACATGGGAGGCCGTCTGGCGGACCACGGCTGGATGCGGCGCGTGCTCGACCGCACCTGGGACGGCATCAATACCCTGTCCGATTGGGGCTACCCGTTTCCAGTCGACGCTAACGGCGTTTCGCGCCGCAACTCGCTGCAAGGCCCGGAGTACATGCGCCTGATGCGCAAACAGGTCAAGCAGGCTGGCGGCAAGATTCTGGACCATCATCCGGTGCTTGAGCTGCTGCGCGATGAACAGGGCGCGGTGGCGGGCGCGGCGGGCGTGGACAGACAGCGGGGCGGCGCGTGGACGGTGCGCGCAGGCGCGGTCGTGATCGCCACGGGCGGCTGCGCCTTCTTGAGCCGGGCCCTGGGCTGCAACGTGCTGACCGGAGATGGCCTGCTGATGGCGGCCGAACTGGGCGCGGAGCTGTCCGGCATGGAGTTTTCCAACGCGTACGGAATCTCTCCGGAATTCGGCTCCGTGACCAAGACGCTGTTCTACAGCTGGGCGACGTTCACTGACGCCGACGGCGTGCCGATACCGGGCGCGGCCTCCAAGGGTGGCCGCTCGGTCATCGCGCGCGAGCTCTTGCGTCAGAAGGTCTATGCGCGCCTGGACTTGGCGGACGAGGGCACGCGGCAGGCGATGCGCGCCGCGCAACCGAACTTCTTCCTGCCGTTCGACCGCAGCGGCATCGATCCCTTTACGCAGCGCTTTCCCGTGACCTTGCGCCTGGAAGGAACCGTGCGCGGCACGGGAGGGCTGAGGCTCACCGGGCCGGATTGCGCGACGACGGTGCCGGGCTTGTACGCGGCCGGCGATGCCGCCACGCGTGAGTTCATCTGCGGCGGGTTTACGGGGGGCGGCAGCCATAACGCCGCTTGGGCGATCTCGTCCGGATCGTGGGCAGGCGCAGGCGCGGCCGCGCACGCGATGCACGGGCGCGGCCGTGGACGGGCCGCCATCGCGG
>JAEYVD010000481.1 GCA_023432075.1 Pseudomonadota bacterium
TCACCGGCGCCAGCGCGAATGACCCGAACGACACCGACGATGTGATGCGCAGATGGCCGCGCGGGGCCGATCGCAGCGCCTCGGCGCCCTGCTCCGCATCGCGAATGTCCGCCAGGATGGCCTTGCAGCGCGCAAAGTAGGCCTGGCCTGCCTCGGTCAGGCTCTGGCGGCGCGTCGTGCGGTTCATCAGCCGCAGTCCCAGCCGGTCTTCCAGCCCTTTGACGTGCTTGGCGGCCATCGCGGGCGACATGTCCAGCTGCGCCGCGGCGGCCGTCAGGCTGCCCAGCTCGACCACCGCCACGAAGACTTCCATGCTAAGCAGGCGATCCATGGATTCCGTACCCTGAGTGTTGACTGATCCGACAATTCTAGGATTTTTCTTGCGGAATGCGACGCGCAGAATGCATTCATGCGCTGGCGGACCCGCCGGCGCCACCCCAACGGCATTCCACGGAGAACTCCATGAAGATCATCCTCATTGGCGCAAATGGCACGCTCGGCAGCGCGGTCGCCCGCGAACTCGGCCAACGTCACGACATCATCGCGGTGGGCAAGCGCCGCGGCCAATATCAGGTCGACATGACCCGCAGCGACAGCATTCGCGACCTCTTCGAACGGGTTGGCAAGGTCGACGCCATCGTGTCCGCCGCCGGCAGCCTGCACTTCGGCCCGTTGGCCGACATGACGGCGGAACAGTTCAAGATTGGCCTGCATGACAAATTGCTGGGACAGGTCGACTTGGCCCTCATCGGCCAGCACTACGTCAACGCGGGCGGCTCGATCACCCTGACCAGCGGCATCCTGAGCGACGAGCCCATCCGCTATGGCGCCAACGCCGCCGCCGTGAACAGCGCCATCGATGGCTTCGTGCGCGGCGCGGCAGTCGAACTGCAAGGGATCCGCATCAACGCGGTCAGCCCTACCGTGCTGCAGGAGTCGCTGGACAGCTACGGCCCCTACTTCCAGGGCTTCGAGGCGGCCCCGGCCCGCCGCGTGGCGCTGGCCTTCAGCCGCAGCGTCGAAGGCGCGCAAACGGGACGCGTGTACCGCGTGTGGTGATCCGCGCCAGTGATCCGCGCCACGAAAAAAAAGCGGCTTGATGAATTCATCAAGCCGCTTTAGGCGTCCGCATTGCTGCGGTTTTCCTGCGGAAACCACGCTGTGCAGCATGATCTCGAATAAGTTGGCGCGCCCGGCAGGATTCGAACCTACGACCCCCTGGTTCGTAGCCAGGTACTCTATCCAGCTGAGCTACGGGCGCCCCGAAAGAGGCGTGTTTATAACACGAAAGAATCACACTATGCAAATCGACCCCGTTTAAATCGGGAGTCGGCACAGGTGGCGACCCCGCATTTGCGCGATGTCAATGAATCGCAGGCCCCGACAGCAGTACGCTGAGTTCAACAAGAACATCAGGCAGACAGCATGGCCAAGAAGTTTCCGCTCCACCCCAAGCACCCCGAACGCATCTGCTGGGGCTGCGACCGCTACTGTTCCACCGACTCCATGGCCTGTGGCAATGGCTCTGGCCGCACCATGCACCCGGCGGAATCGCTGGGCGAAGATTGGTATCTGTTCGGAGACTGGGGCTTCGACGACGCGGACGAAAAATCGAAGGATGCAGAGAAGGAAAGCGCAGAGGAAAGCGCCGCACACTGATCGGGCAGGAAGCCCGCCACTGCCGCCCTGCGCCGTTGCGGTGTTGTCGTGCGGAGCAAGTATCAAGCATCAACACAAGCACACGCACAAGCATCAACGGCAACCGGCACTACAGAACCACGCCTGTAAAGCCGCGCGCCAAAACAAAAAGGCCTTCGATGCAAGATCAAACGCCTTTCCATTTTTACTGCAATTTTCTTTGCCGCATTCACATCGCGATGTTTAAACCGTGATGGCTTGGCGCGCCCGGCAGGATTCGAACCTACGACCCCCTGGTTCGTAGCCAGGTACTCTATCCAGCTGAGCTACGGGCGCTCCGGCAAAGAGGCAAAATTATATCAGAATAATCGTGCCATGTTTGTAGTGATGCATAACTTCTCTTCACTACAGACCCTGCTTTTTCATCGGTCTTGCAGGCATTTGCGCGTAGCGCTAACAACCGCAAAATAACTTGGCGCGCCCGGCAGGATTCGAACCTACGACCCCCTGGTTCGTAGCCAGGTACTCTATCCAGCTGAGCTACGGGCGCTTGAAAAAGCAAGCCTTGAATAATAGCGTTGTTTCGAAGGTTGCGCAAGTCAGATGGCACGCGGGCCTGCCTACGCCGGGCCCACTTGTCCGTGCTCCAGCAGCGCGTAGATCTGTGCAACGCGGCCGGGTGCGATCCCCTCCCGCTGCTCGACCGCCAAGGGATGGCTCGTCGCCTCCAGCTCGATGTACGGCCGGATGCCATCGTCCCTGAGATGCACGTGCGTCTTCAATCCGATGGTGTCGGGGTACGGATCGAGTCGCGTCGTAAGCCAGCCGAACAAGGGCGGCGTGTGCGACCGCTTCGGCTCGTCAGACATCCGCACCCAGGTCTCATAGCTTTGCAGGCTGAGCGACACCCACACGCCCCACACAAACGGTTCGGGATGACCAACGATCGGCAACTCGATGCAGCCGCGCACATAGAAGTGCTGTTCGTCGATCACGCAATCATCGCTGCCCAGATCACAGCGCCGCTCACGCTCTTCGGTCGGCACGGCGTAATACGTCGCGGGCGCATCGGCGCCAAAGCTCGGCAGGCCGTGATGAACCTCATCGCAAGCAGTGCATTGAAAGGAAAAGTCCATCGCGGGTGGCTCCTGCAGATTGTCCGGCCGGCCTGGTACCGGCGCGGCGCGGGGGCCATCATTCTAGCCTTCACCTCCATCCCGCCAGCCGCACACGGCACCCAACCGCGAACGCGCCGCGTGCGACACAGCGACGGCCGCCCTCTAACCCTTGCCAACGCACCGCGTGCGAAAATCTTTCGACTCTTCCGACAAGGCGATCGTCGTGAAACACCTGCTCGTCAGCCTGGACACCCTGCATGATTTCGACGAAATCATCGACGTGCGCTCGCCGCTGGAGTACGCCGACGACCACATCCCCGGCGCATGCAACGCCCCCGTGCTCAACAACGAAGAACGCGCGCTGATCGGCACGATGTACCGGCAGGTCTCGCCGTTCGAAGCGTCACGCTCGGGCGCGGCCCTCGTCGCGCGCAACATCGCCCGCCATCTGGAGACCACCTTTGCAGACCGCCCGCAAGGCTGGCGTCCGCTCGTGTATTGCTGGCGCGGCGGCAAGCGTTCGGGATCGATGACGCTGATGTTCAATATGATCGGCTGGCGCGCCCGGCAGCTCGACGGCGGCTACAAGACCTACCGGCGCGCCACACTGGACGACCTGCAAACGCTGCCCCAACCCCTGCGCCTCGTCGTGCTCACCGGCCCTACCGGCAGCGGCAAGACGCGGCTATTGCACGCCTTGCGCGAAGCGGGTGCGCAGACCTTGGACCTGGAAGCGCTTGCCTCGCACCGCGGCTCGCTGCTGGGCGCCTTGCCGCACGCGCCGCAACCCACGCAAAAGCGCTTCGACACGCTGCTTGCGGTGCGACTGCGCGAACTCGATGCCAGCCAGCCGGTGTTCATCGAAGCCGAAAGCCGCAAGATTGGCGCAGTGGAAATTCCCGCATCGCTGCTGCGCGCCATGCACCACGGGCAATGCATTGACGTACGCGCCAGCCGCGAAGAGCGCGCACGCTTTCTCCAACAGGATTACGCGCAGCTCTTTGACACGCCGGATTGGCTCAAGGCGCAGTTGCAGCGCATGGTCGGGCTGCACAGCCGAGACACCATCAAGGGCTGGATGACATTGGTGGACGAAGGCCGCCGCGAAGACCTGGCGCGCGAGCTCATTGAACGCCACTACGACCCGGCCTACGCGCGCAGCTCGCAGTCGCACTTCGCGAACCTGCCGCGCGCCGAGCGCCTGGATTTCCGCCCGAATGACGCCGATGTGGTCGAGCAGGCGCGAACGCTGATCGACAGGCTGGGGTGAATCGCGGCACGCCTAGCTTTAAGCCGGCATAACTGCGGCCATCAATGGACCGCACAAAACAAAAAACCCGCAGAGCAATTAGCTATGCGGGTCTTGAGGCAACCTTGTGTCACTGGTGCAAGTGTCTTTGGCGGAGACGGTGGGATTCGAACCCACGATGCAGTTTTTAGCCACATACTCCCTTAGCAGGGGAGCCCCTTCAGCCTCTCGGGCACGTCTCCGAAAAGAGAACGAGATTCTAGCACGATTTTTTTGGACCTCGCCCGCGTTTCGGGCATTCACGCAAAAAAATCGTGCCGGACCTGTCCGGTCAGACCTTGGTGGCGGGCGCCTGGTCCAGACCGAAGGCCTTGTGCAGCGCGCGCACGCCCAGTTCCATGTACTTGTCGTCGATGATGACCGAGGTCTTGATTTCGCTCGTGCTGATCATCTGGATGTTGATGCCCTCTTGCGAGAGCGTCTGGAACATCAGGCTGGCAACGCCGACGTGCGAGCGCATGCCGATGCCGACGATGGAGACCTTGGCGACCTTTTCGTCGGTGGACAGCTCACGCGCACCCACGGCGGGGATGACTTCGCGCTTGAGCAGGTCCACGGCGCGCGTGAATTCGTTGCGGTTCACGGTGAACGAGAAGTCGGTCGTACCGGCGACGGACTGGTTCTGCACGATCATGTCGACATCGATGTTGGCGGCGGCGACGGGACCCAGGATGGAGAATGCGATGCCGGGTTTGTCGGGAACGCCCAGCAGGGTGATTTTGGCTTCGTCGCGGCTGAAGGCGATGCCGGAGACAACGGCGGCTTCCATTTTTTCGTCTTCCTCAAAAGTAATCAGCGTGCCCGAGACCATTTCTTCCTCGAGCGGGATAAGGGGGTCGGTCAGCGAGGACAGGACCCGGACCGGAACACGATATTTGCCAGCGAATTCGACCGAGCGGATCTGCAGGACCTTGGAGCCCAGCGAAGCCATTTCCAGCATTTCCTCGAAGGAAACGACGGCCATGCGGCGCGCTTCAGGCACCACGCGCGGATCGGTCGTGTAGACGCCGTCCACGTCGGTGTAGATCAGGCATTCGTCGGCCTTGATGGCAGCCGCCACGGCCACGGCCGAGGTGTCGGAGCCGCCGCGGCCCAGCGTGGTGATGTGGCCGTCGGGGTCGATGCCCTGGAAGCCCGTCACGATGACCACGCGGCCGGCGTCCAGGTCGGCGCGCACACGGGCGTCGTCGATGGACGTGATGCGGGCTTTCGTGAACGACGAATCGGTGCGCACGGGCACTTGCCAACCGGCATAGCTGCGCGCGGACACGCCTTCGGCCTGCAAGGCAATGGCCAGAAGGCCGCTGCTGGCTTGCTCGCCGGTGGCGGCAATCATGTCGAGTTCGCGGCCGTCGGGCTGGGGCGAAAGTTCGCGCGCCAAACCCAGCAGACGATTCGTCTCGCCCGCCATGGCGGACGGGACAACAACAACTTGGTGGCCGGCGGCGTGCCACTTTGCGACGCGACGCGCCACGTTTCTGATGCGCTCGACCGAGCCCATCGAAGTACCGCCATATTTGTGAACGATCAGGGACATCTCGTACTCTGGCTGGACACCCGCCGCAAGTGTTGACGGGCAAAACCATATATTCTAGCGCGACGGTAAAAATTTGCGCAGATTGCGCAAATTTATGTCCATTC
>JAEYVD010000592.1 GCA_023432075.1 Pseudomonadota bacterium
TGCACCTGGTAGCCGACCGGCGGCCCGTTCTCAAGGCGCGACAGGCGGCTGCGGATCGCGGGGAAGTCGCTGCGCAGCATCGGCGCCATCCACTGCGCGAGCTTTTCGCGGTCTTCCACCGAATGCGTGGTGATGACGAGCTGGGCGAAGTTGGGCGTGGCAAGCTGCTGGTCCAGCGGCAGGTAGAAGCGCGGCGCGCCGGTGCCCACGAAGCTGACCGAATGCGCGATCTCGGGCCGGCCCTCCAGCGCTTTTTCCAGACGCTCGACCTGGCGCAGCGTCGCGGCAAAGGACGCGCCTTCCTGCAGGCGCACGTCCACCAGCAGTTCGCTGCGGTCGGAGCTGGGAAAGAACTGCTGCGGCACGAACTTGAAGCCCGCCATCGCCACGGCAAACACCAGCACGGTGCCGGCCAGCACCAGATAGCGCCGGTCCACGCACCACGCCACCCAGCCGCGCAGGCGCTGGTAGAAGCGTGTGTTGTAGATGTCGTGCTCGTGGTCGTGCGGCAGATGCGCCTCGCGCTTGCGTTCGGGCAAGAGACGGTAGCCCAGCAGCGGAATCAGCACCACGGCCGCGAACCATGAGGTGATGAGCGCAATGGCCGACACCTGGAAGATGGAGCGCGTGTACTCACCCGTGCTGGACTTGGCCAGCGCGATGGGCAGAAAGCCCGCCACGGTGACGAGGGTGCCGGTCAGCATGGGAAAGGCGGTGCTGGTGTAGGCGAACGCGGCGGCGCGCGTCCGGTTCCAGCCTTGTTCCAGCTTCACCGCCATCATCTCGACCGCGATGATGGCGTCGTCCACCAGCAGGCCCAGCGCCAGCACCAGCGTGCCCAGCGACACCTTGTGCAGGCCGATGCCGAACATCTCCATGAAGAGCGCCGTGATGGCCAGCACCACGGGGATGGAAATCACCACCACCATGCCGGTGCGCAGCCCCAGCGACACCAGGCTCACCGCCAGCACGATCGCCACGGCCTCCGCGACGGAGCGCAGGAAGTCGTCGACAGAATGCGACACGGCCGTGGGCATGCTGGACACTTCCGTCAGCGTGAGGCCCGCGGGAAGTTGCGCCTGCAATTCCTGGAACTTGGCGCCCAGCGACTTGCCCAGGCGCACCACGTCCTGGCCCGGCTGCATGGTGATGCCGATGCCCAGCACGGTGTCGCCCTGGAATCGCACCTGCTGGGCGGGGGGATCGTCGTACCCGCGGTGCAGGGTGGCGATGTCGCCCAGCCGGACGGACTTGCCGTTCACGCGGATCAGGGTGTCGGCCAGGGCGCGGCTGTTCGGGAACTGGCCCGTGGGCCGCACGAAGATGCGGTCGTCCGCGGTGGTCAGCGTGCCCGCGCCCTGCACGGCGTTCTGGCTGTTGATCGCCTGCGCGATCTCCTGCGGGCTCACGCCCAGCCGGGTGAGCTGCGTGTTCGGGATCTCGATGTAGATGTGTTCGGGCTGATCTCCGAAGTAATCCACTTTCGCCACGCCCGGCACGCGCAGGAGCACGGTGCGCAGCTTGTCCGCGTAGTCGCGCAGCTGCGCGGGTGAGAAGCCGTCGCCTTGCAGCGTGTAGATATTGGTGTAGACGTCGCCGAATTCGTCATTGAAGAACGGGCCCTGCACGCCTTGCGGCAGCGTGGCCCGCATGTCGCCCACCTTCTTGCGCACCTGGTACCACTGGTCGGCCACGGTGCTGGCCGGCGCCGAATCCTTCATCGTGTAGAAGATCAGGGATTCGCCGGGCCGCGAATAGCTGCGCAGGAAGTCCGTGTTGGCGGTCTCCTGGAGTTTCTTGGCGATGCGGTCGGTGACCTGCTCCTGGACCTGCTGCGCCGTGGCGCCGGGCCACAGGGTCTGGATGACCATGACGCGGAAGGTGAAGGGCGGGTCTTCCGACTGCGCCAGCCGCGAATACGACAGCACGCCGAACAGCGTGACGAGCGTGATGATGAAGATGACGAGCGGCTGGTGCCGCAGGGCCCAGGCCGACAGGTTGAACCGGCCCTCTTCGTGGCGGTGGGCGTCTTGGCCAGCCTGCTGGCCGGCGTCCTGGCCGGGGGCGCTCATGACGCGAAGTCCTCGGGATGCAGCGGCGGCACCGGGCGCACCTTCTCGCCCGCCGACACCGTATGCACGCCTTGCCACACGACGCGCTCGCCGGCCGCTAATCCCTGCGACAACGTGACGGTACGCGCGTCGTAGCGCAGCACCTGCACGCGGCGCAGTTCCAGCGTGTCGGCCTCGGGCTTGACGATCCACACGGCCGGCTCGCGTCCGTCATGGAACAGGGCCGTGGCCGGCACGGTATAGGTGGTCTGTCCGTTGGCCTGGCGGTTGTCGAAACTGATGTTGGCCGTCATGCCCAGCCGGACCTCGGGCGAAGGCGACTCCAGGGTGAGCTTGGCACGGTAGGTGCGGCTTTGCGGATCGGCGGCCGGCGCGATCTCGCGCAGCACCGCCGTGAAAGTCTGGCCGGGCAAGGGGCCCAGCGTGACAGTGGCGCGCTGGCCAATGTCCAGCCCGGCCAGCACGCTTTCGGGCACGTCGCACAGGGCGTCGATGTCGCCCGACCAGGCCAGCTGGTAGACGGGGGTGCCTGCCGCCACGTTCTGTCCGGTGTCGGCCTGTTCGGCGGTGATGACGCCCGCGTGATCGGCGTGCAGCGTCGTGTAATTGAGCTGATCGGCCGCCAGCGCCGCCTCCTGCGCGGCCTGGTCCCGCTGCGCAAGGGCCGAAGCATAAGCGTTGCGGGTCTGCTCGAGCTGGGTGGCGGCGATCAGATTCTCGCGCGCTTGCGCCCGATCGCGATCCAGTTGCTTGCGGGCGTAATCCAGCTGGTGCTGAGCCGCGGACAGCGCCGCGCGCGCGGCGGCCGCGTTCTTGGTCGCGTCGGCCGGATCCAGCTTGGCCAGGACTTGGCCGGGGGAAACGGTGTCGCCCAGCCGCACCTTGCGTTCGACGATCTTGCCGCCCACGCGGAACGACAGCGGCGTGCTGTAGCGCGCCTGCACCTCACCGGGCAGCGTCCAGGCCGGCAGGGCTTCGTCCGCCTGCGCGGGCATGGCGACGACGGGCCGCGGCGCCGGGGCGGGCGCTTCCTCGCGGCCGCACCCGGCCACGGTGGCGGCCAATGCGAGCACGGCGGATAACGCCATCAGGCGCGTCCGGCGGCGGGGCGGAAAAGCGGGAACGATCCGTGCTGCAGCAGCAACGGCATGGCGCGCGATGGGATGCGCGCCCGGGCCAAAACAATTCACGAGACACCTCGCTGCGCGGAAATGGGGCAGGAAAGGGACGAGTCAGACTCGATACGGACTGAATTCTAATACAGTCTTGTATCTGAATACAAAATTGAATCTGAAATGCGCGCCGGTGCTAAACTCGCGCCATGTCCAAAGTCCGCCTGACCCGAGAGCAAAGCCGAGATCAGACGCGCCAGCGCCTGCTTGACGCCGCGCAGTCGATTTTTCTGTCGAAGGGTTTCGTGGCCGCCAGCGTCGAAGACATTGCCGAGCAGGCGGGTTACACGCGCGGCGCGTTCTATTCCAATTTCAGCAGCAAGTCCGAGCTGTTCCTGCAACTGCTCAAGCGCGACCACGAAAACGTCATGGCCGACATGCGCGCCATTTTCGAAGGCGGCGAGAGCCGGTCGCAGATGGAAGCGCGCGTGCTCGACTACTACAGCGCGCACTTTCGCGAAAACGACTGCTTCCTGCTGTGGATGGAAGGCAAGCTGCAGGCGGCGCGCGACCCGGACTTCCGCGTGGGATTTGTCGCCTGTCTGCGCGAATTGCGCGCGGCCACCACCGAATACATCCGCCAGTTCTCGGCGCAGGTGGGCACGCCGCTGCCGCTGCCGGCCGAACAGCTGGCGGTGGGCCTCTTGGCCCTGTCCGACGGCATGCAGTTCAGCGTTGCCTTCGACCCCCAGGCCGTCACGCCCGAAATGACCGAAGCCGTGCTGGCCGGATTCTTCCGCCGCGTGGTGTTCGGCGACGCCAAGCCGGACTGAGGCGGCGGGCCCGTAACTGAACGTTCCGATTTCAGACTCAGGTGATTGTCAGCTTGGGTGCGCCCGTGATAGTAATACCGGCGGCGCACCGGTCGTGCTGAGGGGGCCAACGCCACGTTCCATCACCCTCGGGCACAAGGAGTGCATCCATGACTTCGGAACCCCGACCAAGCACGACCATCCATCGGCCCGTCTTCTATTCCGCGGCCGTCTTCACGTTGCTGCTGGTGGCCTTCGCCATCATTGCGCCCAAGGCCGCGCAGACCCTCTTCGAATCGATGCAGGCCTGGATCATCGGCAACGCCAGCTGGTTCTACATCCTGGTCGTCGCCATCATCCTGATCTCGGTCGCGTTCCTGGCGATCAGCCGGTACGGCGACATCAAGCTGGGTCCGGACCATAGCGAGCCCGATTACCGCAACTTCACCTGGTTCGCCATGCTCTTTTCCGCCGGCATGGGCATCGGCCTGATGTTCTTCGGCGTGGCCGAACCGGTCATGCACTTCGTGTCGCCGCCCGTGGGCGAGGGCGGCACCGTCGAGGCCGCGCGCGAGTCCATGAAGATCACCTTCTTTCACTGGGGGCTGCACGCCTGGGCGATCTACGCGGCGGTGGCGCTCACGCTGGCGTTTTTCAGCTTCCGCCACGGCCTGCCGCTGACCCTGCGCTCGGCGCTCTATCCGCTGATCGGCAACCGCATCCATGGCCCGATCGGCCATGCGGTCGACATCTTCGCCATCATCGGCACCGTGCTGGGCGTGGCAACCTCGCTGGGCCTGGGCGTCGCGCAGATGAACAGTGGCCTGAACCACCTGTTCGGCATTCCCGTCGGCGTCGTGCCGCAGATCGTGCTGATCGTCATCACCTGCGGACTGGCCACGTTGTCGGTGGCCAGCGGGCTGGACAAGGGCATCCGCTTCCTGTCGGAAGCCAACATGGTGCTGGCGGTGGTCCTGTTGTTGTTCGTGCTGACCGTTGGCCCCACCGTGTTCCTCTTCCAGACGTTTGTGCAGAACACCGGCGCCTATCTGTCCGACATCGTCAACAAGACCTTCAACCTGTACGCCTACGAGCCGACCGACTGGCTGGGCGGCTGGACGTTGTTCTACTGGGGGTGGTGGATCGCCTGGTCGCCGTTCGT
>JAEYVD010000601.1 GCA_023432075.1 Pseudomonadota bacterium
GTGGGATCCACCGTGCTGGTGCTGGTGGCGCTTGCCCACCAATCGCTGCGCGCGCAACGCAAGGCCGCCGCCGAACTCCAGGCGGCCGCCGCTCAAACAGGAGAAGCCTGATGGAATTGATATACGCCGCCGCGATCGGCGTGCTGGCGGGCTCGGGCGTGTGGCTGCTGCTGCGGCCCCGGACGTTCCAGTTCATCATGGGCCTGTCGCTGGTTTCCTACGCGGTGAACCTTTTCATCTTCGGCATGGGCCGGCTCACCTCCGGCAAGCCGCCGGTGGTCGATCCCACCATGGCGCATGATCCTTCCTGGTATGCGGATCCGCTTCCCCAGGCGTTGGTGCTGACCGCCATCGTCATCGGTTTTGCCACCACCGCGCTGTTCCTGGTTGTGCTGCTCGCCTCGCGGGGCCTCACGGGTACCGACCACGTTGATGGACGGGAGTCCCAATCTTGAGTTTCTGGCTTCAACATCTTCCGGTTCTGCCCATCATCATTCCGCTGGTTGCGGGCGCGGCGATGCTGCTGCTTGCCGACACCAACCGCTATGCGCGCGGCGGCATTGCGCTTCTGTCGACGCTTGCCCAATTGGCGGCCGCGATTTCCCTGTTGTTCGTGGCTGGCGGGGGCGTACCCGGTGTCTGGGAAAACGGGGTAGGGGCCTACCTCGTGGGCGATTGGCCGGCGCCGTTCGGCATTGTCCTGGTGGTCGATCGCCTGGCCGCGGTCATGCTGACCCTGACGGCGGTGCTGGGTCTGGCCACGCTGGTCTACGCGCTGGCGCGCTGGGACCGTGCGGGCGTGCATTTCCATTCGCTGTTCCAGTTCCTGCTGATGGGCCTGAATGGCGCCTTCCTGACGGGCGACCTGTTCAACCTGTTCGTGTTCTTCGAGGTGCTGCTGGCGGCGTCGTACGGTTTGCTGCTGCATGGCTCCGGCGTGGCGCGCGTCAGCGCCGGCCTGCAATACATCGCCGTGAATCTCGTGGCCTCGTTCCTGCTGCTCATCAGCATTGCGCTGATCTACGGTGTGACGGGCACGCTCAACATGGCCGACCTGGCCTTGCGGGCGGGCAATCTGGCGGGCGCCGAGCGCATGCTGTTCGAAGCGGGCGCCGCCATCCTGGGCGTGGCCTTCCTGGTGAAGGCGGGCGCCTGGCCGCTCAACTTCTGGCTGGTCAAGGGGTATGGATCGGCCGGCGCGCCCATTGCGGCCATGTTCTCCATCATGACCAAGGTCGGCATCTACGCTTTGCTGCGCATCGGTTCGCTCTTGTTGCCCACGGGCGCGCCCGCCGCCTTCAGCCTGGACTGGATGTTTGCCGCCGGCCTGGCCACGCTGCTGTTCGGCGCCCTGGGGCTGCTGGCGACCCAGCAGCTGGAAAAAATGGTCGGCTACTGCGTCATCGTGTCCGCGGGCACGCTGCTGACCGCGCTGGGCATGCCGGGCGTCACCCTGACGGGGCCGGCGCTGTTCTACCTGATCAGCTCCGTGCTGACGACGGGGGCGTTCTTCCTCTTGGCCGAACTGATCGAACGCACCCGCAGCTTCGGCGCGAACGTGCTGGCGGTTACGCTTGACGCCTTTGATCTGGATGATCCGACGTCGGTGAACCGATCCGACGACGTGGTCGGCGTGGCGATTCCCGCGGCGATGGCGTTTCTGGGGCTGGCCTTCATTTCGTGCGCCTTGCTCGTGACCGGCTTGCCGCCGCTGTCCGGCTTCGTCGCGAAGTTCTCGCTGTTGTCGGCGGCCGTCTCGGCGGCCACCGAATCGGCGCCGCCGATGGACGCGTGGATTCTCGTGGCGGCCGTGCTGGTCTCGGGCCTCGCGGGCCTGATCGGTCTGGGTCGCACCGGCATCCGTATTTTCTGGGCCAGCGATGACCGCAGCACGCCGCGCCTTCGCGTGATCGAGGCGGGCCCGGTTGCGGTGCTGGTGCTGTTGTGCGTGGGGCTGGCCGCCGGTGCCGGTCCGGTGTCGGCCTACCTGGACGAAGCCGCCCGATCGCTTGACCAGCCCGCGTCCTATATCGACGCCGTCATGTCCGCGCAGACCGTGCGCGGCGTCAAGGGAGGAAGCTGATGCGCCGTCTTTACTTCCTGATCCTGCCCACGCTGCTGTTCGTTCTGTGGCTGGTGCTCAACGAAAGCATGTCGCCGGGGCAGATTGCACTGGGCATAGCACTGGCGCTGTGGTTCACCTGGGCCGCGTCGCGCCTGCGTCCGCTGCACGCGCGGCCGCGTCATCTCTGGAAGGTGATACCGCTCTTTCTGCGCGTGACGCTGGACATCGTCAAGTCCAACATCGCGGTGGCGCGGCTGATCCTGAATCCGCGCCGAAACGAGTTCTCGCCCGGGTTCATCCTGATTCCGCTCACCATGCGCGACCCGCATGGCCTGGCGATGCTGGCCTGCATCGTCACCTATACGCCCGGCACCGTCTGGGTGGACCTGACCGAAGACCACGCCCTGAAACTGCACGTGCTCGACCTGCAGAACGAAGACGAGTGGATCGAGCTGGTGCAGCAACGCTACGAGCGCCCGTTGATGGAGATGTTCGAATGAATTCCGTACTGTATTGGGCGGCATCCTTTGCCTTGCTCTGCTTTGCGCTGGGCATGGTGTTTGCCACCATCCGCCTG
>JAEYVD010000625.1 GCA_023432075.1 Pseudomonadota bacterium
CCGTCGGGCAGCACCACGTTCATGTACTGGCCGGGCACGTAGTCCAGCGCCTCTGGCAGCGCCAGCGTCAGGTGGACGACGTCGTCGCGGAAGCGATGGATGCGGTGGATCGTGGCGCAGATGCGGCGGGGATCGGGAAATACCTGCCGGCTGCTGGCCACGCTGATGCACAGGTCGCCGGCAGGAAGCGCCTGGCAGGCCAGGGCAAAACCCTGTTCGGCCTCTTCGGGGGTCAGCGCCATGGGGAATTCGTCGTAGCGCACCGCGCCCGATTCCAGCTTGATGCGGCAAGTGCCGCAGCCGCCGAACGTGCATTCGTGCGGCAGCTTCACCGATGACCGCTCCGCGGCCTGCAGCACGGTTTCGCCTTCTTCGACGTCAAAGGCGGTTTCGGTTTCCAGGATGTGCACGCGGTATGCCATGGCGCCCTCGCCTATTTCTTGATGTCCGCTTCGACCAGCACTTTCATGCCGCGCGGCTCCAGCAGTTCGCCCAGCGCGGCCAGCGCCGCCAGGCCGGCTTTGGTGTCCTGCTCGCCGTTGCCGCCGCTCAGGCCCACGCCGCCGATCACCTCGCCGTTCACGACGATGGGAAAACCGCCGACGAACACCGCGAACTTGCCGTCAAAGCTCCACTGGATGCCGAAGGCTTCGTTGCCGGGCAGCGCCGGACCATTCGGCGGGGTGTTGAACAGGTGGGTCGAACGCTTGTGGCCGGCGGCGGTAAAGGCCTTGTTCCAGGCGATCTGCGGACCGGTGATGCGCGCGCCGTCCATGCGCTCCAGCGCGATCGGATAGCCGCCATCGTCCACGATGCAGATCGACTCCAGGACGCCGATCTCCTGCGACTTGGCGATGGCGGCGCGCACCATGACGCGCGCTTCTTCGAGTTCCAGGCGATAAATCTGTTTCATGTGCAAAACCTCTGGTGGGGGATGGGCCGTCAGCCGGCGCGGTAGACGGTCTTGATCTGGGTGTAGAACTCCAGGCCCACGCGGCCCGACTCGCGGAACGTGGACGTGCTGGAATGCTTCAGGCCGCCAAACGGCGCGTTGATGAGGTTGCCGGTGGTGGTGCGGTTGATCTTGACGGTGCCCGCCTGGATGTCGCGCGCAAAGCGGTGCGCGTAGCGCGCGTCGGTGGTGGCGATGGCGGCCGACAGGCCGTATTCCGTGTCGTTGGCCTGCGCGATGGCGTCTTCATAGCCATCGACCTCGATCAGCGCGATCACCGGACCGAAGATCTCTTCGCGCGCGATACGCATCTGCTGAGTCACCCCGCCAAAGAGCGCGGGCGTCACGTAGTACCCGCGGTCAAAGCCGGGACCGGTCAGTCGGTCGCCGCCACAGAGGTGGGTGGCTTCCTCCTTGCCCAGTTCGATGTAGCCCAGCACGTTGTCCAGCTGCCGGGCAGTCGCCAGCGGGCCCAGGTCGAAGTTGCCTTCCAGGCCGTTGCCGATGGTCAGCGTGCGGATCTTGGCCAGCAGCTTTTCCGTGTAGGCCTGGCTGACCTTGCGATCGACCAGCACGCGGCTGGTGCCCGTGCAGGCCTGGCCGCTCAGCGAGAAGCCGCCCTTGACCGCCAGGTCCACGGCCCGGTCCAGGTCGGCATCGGCCAGCACGATCAACGGATTCTTGCCGCCCAGTTCCATCTGCGTGCGGGTGGTCAGCCCAGCGGTCCGGTGAATCTGCTCGCCGGCGGCAGTGGAGCCAGTGAACGAAATGGCGCGGACCTGGGGCGCCCCCGTGATGGCTTCGCCCACCGCGCCCGCCGGGCCGGTCAGGAAGTTCAGCACCCCGGCGGGCAGCCCGGCGCGCACGAACGCTTCGGTCAGGCGATAGCCCGACATCGGGGCGTCGGAAGACGGCTTGAAAACCACGGTATTGCCCATGATGAGCGCGGGCGCGATCTTGCGTGCCGGGATCGAGATGGGAAAGTTCCATGGCGAGATCACGGTCACTACGCCCAGCGGCTCGCGCTGGCTGTAGACAATCATGTCCGGGTCGTCGTTGACGAAGGTCTCGCCCGTGAAGGACTGGCCTTCGACGGCATAGAAGCGGATCGTCTGCGCCGAGCGCAGCACCTCGTCCTTGGCCAGGTTCACGCCCTTGCCCTCTTCGCGGGTCAGTTCGCGCGCAATCGCGTCGGCGTTGTCTTCCAGATGCTGCGCGGCCCGGAACAGGATCGCCGCGCGCTTGGATATCGGCGTGTCGCGCCACGTGGCAAAGGCAGCCTCGGCGGCTTGCACGGCCTGCCGGGCGTCATCGGCGCCGGACACCTGAAAGTGCCCCACGATGTCGTCGGTGTCGGCCGGATTGCGGTTCGGCGCGGTCTTGCCAGTGACGCTCGGCGTCCACTGACCGCCGATGTAGTTCAAAAAGGATTGCTGCGAGAGATCGTCCACGGGAGCGCTTCCTTGAGTTGGGTCCGGCGTGGCCGGGCGTGAGGCGTTCTGGCCAAGTTCAGAACATTGTATACTTTAATCACTGGCCGACGATCAGTGGAAACCCCAGCCGATCGGTCAGTAAAAAGGCTCCCTTTCGGGAGCCTTTTCCGATCACGGCGCTGAACTTCAACGCCAGATCAGCACGGCGCAGATAGTCGAGACAAACAGCGCAAGCAGCACGGGCAGCAACAGCGCGCGCACCAGCGCCAGGACGTTGACCCGCGCAAACCCGGCTACGGCAATCAGCGAGGACCACGCGATCAGCGTGCCACCGCCGGTCCACACCGCGCCCATCTGCCCCACCGCCGCCAACGTGGCCGGGTCCACGCCCACCACCGGACCCAGCGCGCCGGACAGCGTGCCGGTCAGCGGCAGCCCGGCAAAGCCGGAGCCGTCGATACCGGTGATCATGCCGACGATGAGCACGCCAAAGGCGACCAGGAAGTGGTTTTCGGGGATCAGGTGCTGGGCAGCCGAAATCACTTCGAACAGCAGGCCGGGAGCCTGCGCCGGGGGCACGCCCAGGATCTGGGCGGCTGTCTCGTGGGCGCCCACGAAGAAGAAGCCGGCGATCGGCAGCACGGAGCCCATTGCCTTAAAGGCGAAGACAAAGCCGTCGGTCACGTGCTCGGGACAGACGTCCAGCATCTTGCGCGGCCCCTCGGCCGCCAGGGTCACCAGCATCATCACCACAAAGGCGACACCGCCCACCAGCGCCGCCGCGTCGCCGCCGCGCAGGGCAGGCAGCGACGGAAAGAGGCGCGGCAGCACCATCACCCCGATCACGGCCAGAAACGCCAGCGGCGTCACCACGGCAAACACCTTGGACCAGCGCACGCGGCGGCGTTCTTCTTCGCTCAGCGCCGGGCCGGTCGGCAAGGCCGGATCCGCGCCCATCGTGCCGCGGGCCAGTTCCGCCTTGTCAAAGGAACCGGCCTGCTCCATCCGCGCCAAGCTGCCGTCCTGCGCGCGGGCCTGCCAAGCCGACAACAGGGCCGGATCGGCCGGCACGATCTGACGGCGCACCAGCAGGTAGGCCGCCACCAGCGCGATGCCGCCGGTGATCAGCGAGAGCACGAGGGCCCGGTCGGCCACCACCGCCGCGCTGACCGCTGCCCCGGCCGCCTTGGCGCTGATGCTGGGCGCCACTCCGATCACATAGTCGGAGGACAGGGCCATGCCCTGGCCCGCGATGGCGATGGCCATGGCGCCGGCCAGCGGCGGCAACCCGGCAGCGATGGCCGCGGGCAGCAGGATGGCGGACACCAGCGGCACGGCGGGCGTGGGCCAGAAGAACAGCGAGATCACGTAAGTACAGAGGGCGATGATCACGAAGGACGAATGCCCGCCCCGCATGACCCGCCGAAACGGCTGCACCATGCGCACGTCCGCCTGCAGCGTCTTAAGTGCGTTGAGCAGCGCCGTCATGAACGTGATGACCAGAAAGATGTTGAAGAGCTCTTTGGCGGCGACAAAGCTGGCTGAAAAGATGCCGATCAGCGCGCTGATCGGATTGCCCGTGATCGCCAGCACCACCAGAAACGTGCCGATGACCGATGGCACCACGACATTGGCGCGCAGGATCATCGTCAGGATGATGGCGGCCACGCTGATCAGGTAAATCCAATGAGCGGCAGTGAGCACGACGTCGGATTGCATGCGCTATTCCCCTTGTATGCGTGGCTGTTGGGTCGCCACACTCGGTATACTATATTTCGTTGTAGGCCATACCAATCGAAATATGCGCCGCCTAGGGAAAGCGATAGTGCCGTTTTCGAACATCTTTTTGACCAAAAATCAAGGGATTACCCTATATTTTTGGGATTTGGCTGGCGGTGTACGAATTCATCGATAGACTATCGTATACATAAATTACAAAGCACGAGGCATGTTGTCTTCTCTGTCGTTCCCGGATCTGTGGCATTACGCCGCGATGGCGGCCGTGGTGTTTGGCGCCGCCGTGGCGCAGGGCGTGGGCGGGGTGGGATTTGCCATGTTCGCCGCCCCCGTCGCGGCGATGTTCTTTCCGCAGCTCGCGCCCGGTCCGCTCCTGACGCTGGGCGGCTTCATCTCGCTGTTGACCGCGCTGCGCGAGCGCGCCGCCATCGATTGGCCTGCCGTCTCGTACGCGTTGGCCGGGCGAGCCGTCGGCACCCTGATCGCCATCTACGCCATGGCGCGCTTTGCCCCGCAGGCGTTGGGCGTGCTCTTTGCCTGCATGATCCTGGCCGCCGCGGCGCTGAGCGTGGCGGGACTGCAGTTTTCCGCGACACCTGGCCGGGTATCGGGCGCGGGCGTCGCCTCCGGCATCATGGGCACGATGACCTCGGTGGGCGCGCCGCCCATTGCCATCGTGCTGCAGCATGCCGCCCCGCCGCGGCTGCGCGCCACGTTGGGGATGGTGCTCTTTCTGGGATCCATTTTTTCGCTGGCCATGCTGGCGTTGGCCAAGCGCTACACGGGCTATCACGCGGGCCTGGCGCTCAGCCTGGCGCCATTTCTGCTGGCCGGCTTTGCCGTCTCCAACCGGCTGCGCACCCTGCTGCCACCGCGCGCCGTGCGCGGCGTGCTGCTCGCGGCCTGCGCCATGGGCGCGGTGGGGGTGCTGGTAAAGACATTCTGGGTGCACTGATGCGGCACACCACCGGCGACGGCCGGCGACACCCGGTAATACAATGGAGACTGTATCCATTACGCCAAAACTGCTCGCCATGACAACCTCCCCCGTCAGTCCGCAAGCCCCTGAGACGCAGCATTCCTCCCCGCTGAAGATCGGCGAGCAGCATCCGCAGTTGTTTGCCGTCATCCGGGACAAGCTGCGCGAACGCATCCTGAGCGGCGAATTCACGCCCGGCGACCGGCTGGTCGAAGGCCGCCTGTCCGAGGAAATGGGCGTTTCCCGCATCCCGGTGCGCGAGGCGCTGCGCGCGCTTGCCGCCGAAGGCCTGGTCACGATCGAGCCGCGCCGTGGTGCATCCGTGTCGGTGCTGTCGGACGCGGTGGCCTACGACATGGTGGAAGTGCGCGCCACGCTGGAAGGCTTGAACGCCAAGCTGGCCGCGCAGCGCCGCGACGAGAAAACGGTGGAGCGCCTGCAGGCCTTCCTGCGCGAGGGCACCGAGGCCGCGCGCGACGAGAAGCTGGACAAGTTTCTGGCGCTGAACTCGCAGTTCCACGAAATGCTGGCCACGATCGGCGGCAACGTGGTGCTGACCGACCTGATGCGCTCGCTGCGCGACCGCACCGCGCTGCTGTTCGCCCCTAGCAACATGCGCCGGGCGAAACAGAACTGGGACGAGCATTCGCAGATCCTGAACGCCGTCATTGCCGGTAATGGCGATCTGGCGGCACTCTTGGCCAGCCAGCACGTGCACAACGCCGCCAAGGCCTATACCGAGGCCCAGCAGCCGCCGCAGCAGGCCTCCGTGGCCTGATAGCCGAGCGCCGGCGCCGCCAGGCGCCGGCCTCTTTCATGCCGGCGACGCTTCTACCGGGCCGGGCGCCGCGCCCACCACGATGCCCTTGCCGTTCTGTACCACCCACGACACCTTGACGTCGCCATTCACGAAGGTCTGGCAGGCCATGCGGTAGCCGGCCTCGAAGTCCTCGGGGCGCAGGTGCTTGCGCTCCTTGGGCTTGATGGCGTCGGTGTTTTCCAGCCCTTCTTCGATCCGGCACTTGCAGGTGCCGCACAGGCCGCCCCCGCACTTGAACGGGATGCCGCCCTTTTCCTTGAGCGACACGCGCAGCAGGTTGCTGTTCTCCGGCGCGGTGGCGACCTTGCCGCCGTTGGATATGAACGTGATCTGAACCATGTCGTCAGTGCTCCGTGGCGCGCACGCCGGACCGCAGCGTCAGCGTCGACGCCATGCTGCCAAAACGCGTCAGGT
>JAEYVD010000695.1 GCA_023432075.1 Pseudomonadota bacterium
GCGGCCTGGATCAGGCCGCGAACACGTAGCCCTGGCCGCGCACCGACAACACCGGCAGCTTCAGGCCCGCGCTTTGCGCCTTGGCGCGCAGACGGCTCACCAGCACGTCGATACGCCGAAGCTCAAACCCGCCCGGGCTATCCGGCAGAAAGAGCTCGGCCAAAGCCTGACGGCTGACGGCGCTGCCCGCGGCGTCCATCAACGCCACCAGGAACGTCCGTTCCTGCGCGCTCAGGTGCAGCGACGCGCCGTCGGGCGCAACCAGAATCCAACCGCCGTCCTGCAGCGACCAGTTCGTGTCCGCCGTGGCACGCGTTTCGGCATCGGCCGGACGCGGCGCCTTGGCCAGACGCATGCGGCGGGCCAGGCTGCGAATGACGGAGCTCAGTTCCAAGAGGTCTACCGGCTTGGTCATGTAGACGTCGGCACCGCCCTCCAGCCCGCGGACGCGGTCTTCAAGCGCGCTGCGGCCCGTCAGCATGACGATGCCCACCGGACTCAGGGCGCGCAGGCGGGTCGCGACGGAAAAGCCGTCTTCACCGGGAAGGTGGGCGTCGAGGATGACGATGTCGCACGGCTGCTCCTGCAATCGGCGATAGAACGCCACCGCATTGTCACAAGCAAACGCCACGCGAAAGCCATAGCCGCCCAGGCCCAACGCCAGTTCCTCTCGGAAATCGGCGTCGTCCTCGAGCAAACCGATACATAGCAAACCATCTGCACCAGGCATATTCAGAGTGCTTTACATTTGAAATTGTCGACAAATAACCCTGGAGCGCCCAAGCAAGAAAAATGCCCCGGAGCCGGCAATCTTACGACTTTTACAATAGAAACGAATGATTGCAGCGAAAAAAACGGCGATATTTCACATTTTTGCCAAGGATTTTTCTTAATCCCGGACTCAAATCGCGATTAATGCCATCGACAATATCGCAAAATCGCCCTCAGGACGAACAGCTCACTTCGATTCCGCCTGCCCAATCGGGCGGCAAACCGGCATAACGTTCGTAGCCGTCCTGCGCCACATAGGGATTGCGCAGCAGTTTCATGAGGGTGTCGATTTCGCTCGCATCGCCGGCCTTGGCCGCGCGAATCGCCTGTTCCGCCAAATGATTGCGCAGCACATACAGCGGATTCACGCCATTCATGGCGGCCGCCGTGTCCGCGGCGGTCCTGCCTTGCTGCGCATGACGCGCCAGCAGCGGGTCGAGCCAGGCGCCGGCGGCGGGCCGATCAATGAATAAATCCTCAAAACCGCTGCGCTGCCCTTGCACCGCATCGGCCAGGCGCCTCCAGGTCAGCGTGAAATCCGCCTGATTGGCGTCCATCAGTTTTAGCAGCTCGTCCAGCAACTCCTCGTCGTCCGGCCGCCACGCCGCCAATCCCATCTTGGCGCCCATTTTGTCGTGGAAGGCGCGCGTGAAAATGGCTTCGTATTCATCCAGCACGGCCCGCAAGGCATCGGCGTCCTGCACCAGCATATGCAGGCTGCCGCCCAGCCGATACAAGTTCCAAAGCGCCACGGAAGGCTGCCGGTTCCAGGAATAACGCCCCTCGGCATCCGAGTGGTTGCAGATATGCCCCAACCGGAATCCGTCCATGAAACCGTAAGGGCCGTAATCCAACGTCAGTCCCAGGATGGACATATTGTCGGTATTCATGACGCCGTGGCAAAACCCGACGGCCTGCCAATCCGCCATCAGCAATGCCGTGCGCCGGGTGACTTCCCGCAGCAGATTCACGTACGGCGCGGTCTCGGACGCCGGCTCGCCCGCCTGCCCATCGCGGCATTCGGGGTAGTAGCGGTCAATCACATAATCGGCCAGCGTTTTGAGCATGTCGGGCTGACGCCGCGACGACCAGTGCTCGAACGAGCCGAACCGGACGAAACTGGGCGACATCCGGGTCACGATGGCAGCCGTCTCGACCGTCTCGCGCATGACCGGGTCATCGGACACGACCAATGCCAGCGCGCGCGTGGTCGGCACGCCCAGCCCGAACATGGCCTCACTGGCCAGGTATTCGCGCACGGATGACCGCAGCACGGCGCGTCCGTCGCCCATCCGGGAATACGGCGTCATGCCGGACCCCTTGAGCTGCAGTTCCCACGCCCCCGCGGGTCCCTGGATTTCGCCCAGCAGATGGGCCCGCCCGTCGCCCAGTTGCCCCGCCCATACCCCGAACTGGTGACCGCTATAGACGGCAGCCAGCGTATCGCCGCCCGGCAAGGGCTGGACGCCGGAAAATACCTGCAGGAATTCAGGGGTGGCCATCACCGACGGATCCAGGCCGATCAGGGCGGCGGCCTGCGCATTGGCGTGCAGCAGACGGGGATTGTTCAGGCCACGCGGCGCCAGCCGGGTGTAGAAGGCCTCGGGCAGGGCCGCAAACGAGTTGACGGCTTGCAGTTCGGACAGGGACAGGGCAGTCATGCGCGTTGCCTCCGGGCGGCGCGCTTGGCGGGCCGCACATAGAAAATGGCGCTGAGGAAGAACATGGTGGACAGGATGATCTCACCCCACGCCATCAGGACGGATAGCGGCGCCGGATCCGACATGGCGCGCACCACGCCTTCCATCAGATACAGCAGCGACAGCATGGCCGCCCATTGATAAGTGTAGAGATTGCCGCGCACGATGCCGCGCAACGGGAACGCCAGCGGCAAGGCTTTGAGCAGCATCCAGGAACCGCCCGGCCGTACTGGGGCCACCACGGTTTCCCAGGCCACGCACAACACGATCAGGGCAAACAAAGAGACCGAGGCGACGAGACGCAGGCGGGGGTTGAGTTCGGGATTCATGCTGCTATTATCGCCTGATGAATCGCCCCGCCGAGCCCACCGCCGCTACGCCGGCGGTCAAAGAACGACCAACCTCGCGCATTTCACGGGTCGCGAGGACCGGACGCGTATTTCGTTTCGTCGTCCAACGCGCCAACGAAGAGAAGCTGCTTCAGGTCGCCTCCAGCCTCACTTTCACCACCGTCCTGGCAATCGTTCCCATGCTTGCGGTGGTGCTGTCGCTATTCACGGCGTTTCCTGTCTTCCAGGAATTCCGGGTCGCCCTCGAGGACTTCCTCACCACCAGCCTGATGCCGCCGTCCGTCTCGGACAACATCATGGACTACCTGAACCAGTTCGCCCACCAGGCCTCGCGCCTGACCGCCATTGGCGGGGCATTCCTGCTGGTCACGTCGCTGCTGCTCATCATGACGATCGATCTGGCGTTCAACGACTTCTGGCGCGTCTCGCGCCAGCGCCCCTTGCCGCAGCGGGCGCTGGTGTACTGGGCCATCATCACGTTGGGCCCCGTCCTGGCCGGCGCCAGCCTATGGGCCACCTCCTTCGTCGCGCGCGAATCGCTCGGCCTGATCAAGGACGTGCCCGAAGTCATCAGCATCGCCGTCTCGTCCATCCCGCTGGTGCTCACCGGCCTGGGCTTTGCGGCGCTCTTTGTCGTGGTGCCCAACCGCGAGGTGCTGTGGCGCGATGCGCTGATCGGCGGCTGCGTCACGGCCATCGTGCTGGAAATCATGAAGTCCGCGTTCGCCTTCTACCTGACGCGGTTTCCCACCTACACGGTCATCTACGGCGCCTTCGCCACCCTTCCGATCTTCCTGCTGTGGATTTACCTGTCCTGGCTGGCCGTCCTGCTGGGCGCAACGCTCGCCTCCAGCGCGCCGCTCATCCGCCTTGGCCGCTGGCACATCAACCGCTACCCGGGCGCTTCGTTCGTAGACGCGCTCGATGCCTTGCGCGCGCTGCGCCGCGCGCAGCTTTCCACGCCGGGCGGCGTATCCGCCAGCCTGCTGGCCTCGGAATTGCGGCTTCACCAGGACGAGCTCAACGAAGTCCTGGAAACGCTGAGCGCAATGGGTCTGGCCACCCGCAGCCCGGACGACAACTGGATGCTGACGTGCGACGCGCGCGAGACCTCTCTGGCGCCGGTCGTGGATCGCTTCCTGCTGGATCGCAGCCAGCCCCGCGTGCGCAACGACCCCAGCATCCTGCACATCGCATCGTCCGTAAATTCGCCGCAAGCCACGCCAACGCTGGAAGAACTCTGCGGAGAAGCGCAAAATACCGGAAATGGCGTCGCGCCAGTGCTGCAACTGGAAGCGAACAAGAAATAGCAAAGCATAGGGCGCAGTCCGCCCCAGGAGATACCGATGTTGAAGGTCAGTGAGATTTTGCGCGTCAAGGGCGATACGCTCTATACGGCGTCGCCGGACATGCCCGTGGCCCAGGCCGTGCAAACCATGAGCGAGCAGGACATAGGCTCGCTGGTCATCATGGAATTCGGCACGCTGACCGGCATGCTCACGTTCCGCGAAATCATCCGCCACATGCACGCGCATGGCGGCGCCGGCGATACGACCATCCGTTCCATCATGGACGACGCGCCGGTCAGCGTTTCGCCCAACACCAGCGCCGACGAAGTCCAGCGCCTGATGCTGGAAAAGCACGCCCGCTACATCCCCGTCATGGACGGCCCCACCCTGATGGGCGTCATTTCGTTCTACGACATGGCGCAGGCCATCGTCGCGGCCCAGCAGTTTGAAAACAACATGCTGAAGGCCTACATCCGCGATTGGCCCGCCGAAAGCGCGGAACCGGCCCAATCCTGAGCCCGCCGGCGCCGTTGCAGCGCCGGCCGCGGCGCTACATCCCGGCTGGCGCGGCCTCGCGCGTGGCATCGCGCGCGCCCGGCGCGTGACGCTGGCTGCGCCAAGCGTCATAAATCAGTTCGGGATTGTTCGCGGCCAACAGGGCGGGATCCGACAGCATCCGGCGCCAACGCCGCGCACCCGACTGGCCATTCACCAGCCCCAGCATCGGACGCGTCATCACCCGCAGCGGCACGCCCTTGGCCACCTGCCGCGCGGCGTATTCCGTCATGGCATCCACCACCTGCGCATCGCTGGGCAACCGCACCGACGGCCACAGTTGCATGGAAACCTCGGACAACACGCGCGGCGTGTGCCAGGCGGCGCGTCCCAGCATCACGCCATCAAAGGTTTCCGCCGCCTGCACCGACTGCCCGGCATCGGCCAGTCCGCCATTGAGCACGAACGTGCAATCCGGAAAATCGCGCTTCAACTGCGCGACCACGTCGTAGCGCAGCGGGGGGATTTCGCGATTGTCCTTGGGCGACAGGCCCTTGAGCACCGCGTTGCGCGCGTGCGCAATGAATACGCGGCAACCCGTGTCGTAGACCTTGCCGACAAAGTCGCGCACGAACTCGTACGATTCGTCGTAGTCCAGCCCCAGGCGGTGCTTGACCGTGACGGGAATATCCACGGCGTCCTGCATGGCCTTCATGCAATCGGCCACCAGCGCCGGCTCGGCCATCAGGCAGGCGCCAAAGGCGCCCTTCTGCACCCGTTCGGACGGGCAGCCGCAATTCAGGTTGATTTCGTCGTAGCCCCACTGTTTGCCGAGCTTGGCGGCATGCGCCAGCGCATCGGGCTCGCTGCCGCCAAGCTGCAGGGCCACGGGATGCTCGGCCTCGTCAAAGTCCAGGTGGCGGGCCACGTTGCCATGCAGCAGCGCACCGGTGGTGATCATTTCGGTGTACAGGCGGGCACGGGGCGCCAGCAGCCGGTGAAAGTACCGGCAGTGGCGGTCAGTGACGTCGATCATCGGGGCGACGCAGAGCCGCCAGTCGGGGGAGTCCAAGAATCACTCTACAAAACAAGGGGATGCGGTATTTTACGGTGCTTGGCGGCATTGTGCCCGCCGGGCCGGGACGCCCTGGCCGAATCGCTGCCATGGCCCGCCCGCCATGTGGTCTAAAATTGCGGCGCCGCGACCCTACACGCCCGTGCGCGCGTCCGTTCAACCCTCACACCGAAGATCCATGGCCGTATTCACCCCCGTATCCGATGACGACGCGCGCGCCCTGCTGGCGCATTTCGATCTGGGCGAGTTCATCTCGCTTCGAGGCATTACGGCGGGTATCGAGAACACCAACTATTTCCTGCACACGACGCGTGGCGAATACGTCCTGACGCTGTTCGAGGTGCTGACGCACGCCCAACTGCCCTTCTACATCGAATTGATGTATCACCTGGCCGAACGCGGTATCCCGGTGCCGCAGCCGCAGACCCTGCGTGACGGCACCCGCCTGACCACCCTGCACGGCAAGCCTTGCGCCATCGTGTCACGCCTGCCGGGCGGCTACGAGCCCGCCCCCGGGCCCGCCCACTGCGCGCTCGCCGGCGCCACCCTGGCCCGCGCCCACGTCGCGGCGCTGGATTTCCCGATCCACCAGCCCAACCTGCGCGGGCTTTCCTGGTGGCTGGAAACGGCGCCCAAGGTCCTGCCCTTTCTCAGCCCGGCTCAGGCCGAGCTGCTGACCTCCGAACTGGCCGCGCAGCAGGCCGCCGTCAAGACGCCCGCCTGGCAGGCCCTGCAAAGCGGCCCGGCCCACTGCGACCTGTTCCGGGACAACGTCCTGTTCGCGGGCACATTCGAGGATCCGCTCATGGGCGGCATCATCGACTTCTACTTCGCGGGCTGCGACACCTGGCTGTTCGACGTGGCAGTCAGCGTCAACGACTGGTGCATCGAGCGCGACACCGGTGAATTCATCCCCGAGCTGGTGCAAGCCTGGCTGGCCGCCTACGCCTCGGTGCGCCCCTTCACCGACGCCGAGCGCGAAGTCTGGCCCCAGATGCTCAGGGCGGCAGCATTGCGCTTCTGGCTGTCAAGGCTGTACGACTTCTTCCTGCCCCGCCCGGCGCAGACGCTCAAGCCGCACGACCCGCGCCACTTCGAAAGAGTGTTGCAAGCGCGCCACCGCTCGGAACTGCCCGTCTTGCCGTAATCGCTACGCCCCCCATAATGGGAATAGCGCCCCCTTTTTGAGAGATCTCCCCTTCAGAGAGCCATGCAAGCAGCATTTCTACCCGCGACGTCCGGCTGGCTTTGGGTCCGCGACGG
>JAEYVD010000676.1 GCA_023432075.1 Pseudomonadota bacterium
AAGTGCGAAACCGCCGTGCACATCTGCTACGGCTACGGCATCAAGGCCAACACCGACTGGAAGAAGACGCTGGGATCGGAATGGCGCCAGTACGAGGAGTCGTTCCCCAAGCTGCAGAAATCCAGCATCGACATCGTGTCCCTGGAATGCCAGAACTCGCATGTGCCCATCGACCTGATCGAACTGATCCGCGGCAAGAAGGTGATGGTCGGCGCCATCGACGTGGCGAACCACGCCATCGAAACCCCCGAGCAAGTGGCCGCCACGCTGCGCCAGGCGCTCAAGTTCGTGGATGCCGACAAGCTGTACCCGTGCACCAACTGCGGCATGGCGCCGTTGCCGCGCGCGGTGGCCAACGGCAAGTTGAAGGCGTTGAGCGCGGGCGCGGAGATTGTGCGCCAGGAACTGTCGGCGTGATGCAGCCGGTTGCAGGCGGTGCGCGGCGCTGACGCGCACCGCCTGCAAATCCTCCCGGTGACGGCGGCCTGGTCGCCGTCACCGTCAGAGAGAACAGGTTGTTCAGTGCACCTCTGGCCGTCGTGTCGCAATGACCAGCCCCGCGCAAACCATCGCCAGCGCGACGAACACCGCCATTGGCGCAAGCCGCTGCGACAGCATCGATTCGATAAGCGCGGCGGTAACGGGACCCAGGGCTTGAAAAGCAGTGACCTTGCTGGCAGCCAGCTTGCCCAGTGCCCACAACCAGCAAAAATAGCCCACCCCGCTCGATAGCCCAATGAACACGACGTTGGCCCACTGAAGCCGATTCAACGAGGGAACCAGCGGCTGCGACGTGAGCATGCAGAATCCCAGCAGGAACAAGACTGCGCAAACCATCGCCAGCCGGCAGGTGGCAAGCGCCGGATAGCGGCGCAGATAGGGGCCGTACAGGAGACTCGTCACGGCCCCGACGAGTGTGGCCGTCACCAGCGCCAGCACCCCCCAGCCGCCGTGCGCCGCGCCCGCCGAAGACGCGGAAGGCGTCAGCAGCAGGTACGCAACGCCGGCCACCGCGGTGCACACGCCCAGCAGGCCCCGGCCGCTGTATGGCTCCTTGCCGGTGATCACCGCCAGGCACATCGTCGCGAGCGGCATGGTGGCAAACACCAGCGCGCACACGGTTGCCGACACCGTCAGCAGCGCATGGTTAAGCAACAGCACCAGCACCGCGAACTGAAAGATTCCCAGCATGGCGATGGCCGCGGCATCCTTGAACGTGAAGCGCGTGCGACCGGCTGGGCCTATCGGCAGCAGGAGCACCGCGGCACCGATCAGATAGCGCAGGAACGCAAGGGTGGCGGGCGAGACGGCGCTGGACACCACGCTTGTGGAAACCATCGCCGCGCCCACGAGCATCCCCACCGTTGCTGCGGCGGCAATTGCGGTGCCGTCTGGGCGCATGGGAGGTCCCCCGCGTTGGTGTCAGGCCGCGGGTTTTTCCCGGGTGAACTGCTGCTCGGTGACGATGCTGCCCCATTGATGGCCCGCTTGCTCATGCACGAGCTTGAATCCCACGGACTCATACAACTTGCGCGCCGCGTCCAGACCCTTGAAGGTCCATAGCTGGCACTCGGGGAAACCGAACCGGTCACAGAAATCCAGCGCCGCGTCGATCAGCTTTCGGCCGGTCCCGCTGCCTCGGCATCCGTCATCCAGGATGAACCAGCGCAGGTGCGCCTGGCGATTGCCCAGGTCTTGCCCATCGATGGCGATGGAGCCGACAATCCGGTCGTTCTGAATCGCCGTCCACACCCCATTGCACGGCTCGCTGAGCCGCCCGGCAAAGTCGGCCATCCCCGTGGCCACCTGGCTTTCGAAGAACTGGCCAAAGCCCGAGTGCCGCGAATAGAAGGCGGCATGCATCTCGGCCACGCGTCCCACCAGACCGGGCCGATAGCCGGGCACGATCTGCACCGTATCGCGGGCAGCTGCGGCTTGCGCCCCGCGGCTCGCCTTGAGCGCCCTGGCGTATTCCGACAACCCTTGCGCGACCGCCTGCTGTTGCGAGGGATTCAAGTGCGCCATTGCCGAGGTGACCTGATTGCGGCCGTACGCATGAATTTTCTTGACCAACGCCTTGCCCTGCCCGGTCAGCGTCAATTGCTTCAGACGCGCATCCTCCGGGCTGGCCGATTCGGCAATGTCCCCGGCCGCGATAAGTTTGGCCAGCATACGGCTCACGCTGGATTTCTCCAGGCCGAGCGCGCTGACCAGGTGGGCCGCCGCCACCCCGCCTTGGGCATCGATCTCCAGCAACGCGTGCACGGCCGAGGCGGAGTAGGCGGTGCCCGCCAACGTCGGCCGCATGAAGCCCAGTTCGCGCACGATGGTGCGCGATGCGGACCGGATTTCGTCGATTGATTTGGCGGGCATCTGCATGGTGCGTCCATTAAGTTGTATTGCACAACCATAGTGTTGCTCACTACAACCACCCTGTCAAGCTGCGAGCCACGCCGGGATTACCCGTAATAACAAAAATCTCTCAATTCGGCGGGCATTTGTGATTACTGACGGCCCAACCCTGCGTGCTAATTTTCCCTTCGGTCGAGAGACCGTTTCATAACACCCAAGGGGAATCACACCATGCAAGCCGTGGGAAAAGCATGCCGCAAGGCAGGGATGGCTTCGTCCATTCGCCGCACGTTTCTGAAGTCGATGGTGCCGGCGCTGATCGCCGGCGTGGCCCTCGCCGTGTCCGCCGCGCCGGTGCAGGCCGCGGACTTTCCGGGCGACAAGCCCATCAGCCTGGTCGTGCCGTTTCCGGCTGGCGGTGGCACCGACTTCATCGGCCGCCTGCTCGCCGCGGAGATGGGCAAGGCACTCAAGAGCACCATCGTGGTCGAGAACAAGGGCGGCGCCAACAGCAACATCGGCACCGCCTACGTGACGCAGGCGCGGCCCGACGGCCACACGCTGCTGGTGTCGGGCGTGGGCATCGCCACCAACCAGGGGCTCTACAGCAAGCTGCCATATAAACTCGACCAGCTCGACCAGATTGCGATCCTTGCCTTCGGCGCCGACGTGCTCGTGACCGCGCCCGGCTTTCCAGCCAAGACGCTGGCCGAATTCGTCGATCTGGTGCACAAGGCGCCTGGCAAGTACTCCTACGCTTCGTCGGGCAACGGGACCACCGGTCACCTGGGCATGGAAATGCTCAAGCAACGCGCCAAGCTGGACATCATGCACGTGCCGTACAACGGCGGCTCGGCCGCGATCAACGATGTGCTGGCGGGCCGCGTCGACGTGCTGTTCGTCAATCAGGAC
>JAEYVD010000684.1 GCA_023432075.1 Pseudomonadota bacterium
GTGATTGCCGACCTGCATCTGGGCAAGAGCCATGTGTTTCGCCAGGCGGGCATCGCCGTGCCGCGCGGCGCGACGATGGATGACTTGAATCGCTTGTCGGCGCTGATCGCGGCGACGCAGGCAACCGAGCTGCTGATCGTGGGCGACGTGCTGCACGGCCCTGCCGCGCAGGCTGCCTGGCGCGATGCGTGGATCGCCTGGCGCGAGGCACATCCGGGCGTGGACGTGGCGGTGCTGGCCGGCAACCACGACCGGGCCCTGGACGCGCCGGCGCTGGGCATGCGCCAGCTTGGGCAGGCGTGGGCCGACGGCCCATTTCTCTTCCGGCATCTGCCAACGCCGGACACGCAGGGCCGGCACGTCATTGCCGGCCACGTGCATCCGAAGACGCGCGTGCCGGGCGTGCCGCGCAGCTGGCCGGCCTTCTGGCTGCGCCCCGGCATCACCGTGCTGCCGGCGTTTTCCGACTTCACGGGCGGACATCCGGTACAGGGCGGGCGGGGCGCAGCGCTGGTTGCGTGCGTGGAGGGCGACGCGCTGCCGCTCGGGTGGTCGCCACCCCCGCTGTGACGGGCACGACGTTTGCTGAATAGGGCGCATCTTCTTGCGCACCTCGTGCCCCAATCTTCATGACAGACCACCGCGGCTTTGCCGCCCCGCCGTCCTGCCTGCCCGCCCTCGAAGCGGCGCTTTCGGACGCCCGTGCGCCGCTGGATCCCGGCCGCTGGCTGCGGATCCTTGTCGACCAGGGATTGGACCAACTGCCGCTGCCCGCTTCGGGCCGCACGCGGGAACGGTGGCAGGCGCTGGCCCGCGTGGCGGCAGCGGACCTCAGCCTGGCCAAGCTGTTCGAGGGCCATACCGATGCGCTCGCCATCCTGGCGGAGTTGCAGGCGGCGCCCGCGCCCTCGATGGCGAATAGCCGCTGGGCCGTGTGGTGCGCCGAACCGCCGGATCACCGTGTCCAGATTACGCCGCGCGCCGACGGTTCGGCAGTGCTGCACGGCGCAAAGGCATGGTGTTCCGGCGCGGCATCCGTGACACACGCGCTCGTCAGCGGCTGGAACCCGGCGGGGGAACCCTGTCTGGTGGCGGTGGCAATGGATCAGGATGGCGTCAAGGTGACGGACGCCGGCTGGCACGCCGTGGGCATGCGCGCGTCGGCTAGCGTCGACGTGGTCTTTAACCACGCGTCGTGCATGCGGGTAGGCAAGCCCGGCGACTACGTGCGCCGCCCCGGCTTCCTGCATGGCGGCGCCGGAGTCGCGGCGTGCTGGTATGGCGGGCTGGTGCACGTTGCGCAGGCGTTGCGCGCCGCGTTGCCCGTTACGTCCGCCGACCCGCATCGCCTTGCGCACCTGGGCGCCATCGACGTCGCCCTGACGCAGGCGCGGGCGGTGCTGCGCGAGACCGCTGCAGAGATCGATGCGCATCCGCGCCAGCCGTGCGCGTTGGCTTGCGCGCGGGCCCGCTTGGCCGTGGAGGCGGCGGCGGCCGTGGTCGTGGAACGGGCGGCGCGCGCGCTGGGCGCCGGGCCCCTGTGCCGCGACGCCGGCTTTGCGCAGGTGATGGCCGATCTGCCCGTCTTCATCCGGCAGAGCCATGCGGAACGCGATCAGGCGGCGCACGGACAAGCGCTGCTCAACGTCGAGGGGGAGCCATGGGCGCTGTAGCGACGGATCACTTCGAACGGCTGTACCGCGCGGACCCCGACCCGTGGCGCGTGGCAAGCGCGTGGTACGAACGCCGCAAGCGCGGCCTGCTGCTGGCGGCGCTAGGCCGCGAACACTATCGCCATGCCTTCGAGCCGGGTTGCGGCACGGGGGAGTTGACCCGATGCCTGGCGCTGCGGTGCGCGCAGGTCTGCGCCGTCGACGTTGCTCCCGCGGCGGCCGCGTATTGCGGCGATCGCATGGCGCGCGAGGGCCTGGACCACGTCGCGGTGCTGGCGCTGGACCTGCCGCGGCAGTGGCCAGACGTGCCGCCGGACGGCTTTGACCTCATCGTCCTGTCGGAAGTGGCGTACTACCTGGACGACGCCGCGCTTCGCGCTTTTCTGCATGGCGTGGACGCGTCGCTGGGCGCCGGCGGCGAACTCGTGGCCTGTCACTGGTGCCCGGACTTCGACGACCGTCTACAGCCCACGGACGCGCTGCATGCTGCGCTCGGCGCGCTGCCCGGCCTGGTGTGCGCGGCGCGGCACGAAGAGCCCGAGTTCCGCCTGGATGTGTGGCGCAGACAACCCCAAGGAAGCGATTCATGATCGGCGTGTGTATTCCGGCGCACAACGAAGAGCGCCATATCGAGGACTGCCTGCGCACCGTCCTGCGCGCCTCGCGCCATGCGCGGCTTGGCGGCGAAGCGGTGCGGATCGCGGTGGTGCTGGATCACTGCGTGGATCGGACCGCGGGCATCGTCGCCGGATGGCCGGTGGATCTGCTGACGGTCCACGCGCGCAACGTGGGCGTCGCGCGCGCCGCGGGCGCGCATCATCTGCTGGACGCCGGCGCGCGCTGGCTGGCCTTCACCGATGCCGACACGAACGTGTCGCCCGATTGGCTTGCCGATCAACTTTCCCTGAATGCGGAAGTGGTGTGCGGCACGATATCCGTCGCGGGATGGGACGCGCACGGCGCGTTCGCGCAACGGGCGCGCCATGCGTTCGCCGCGCACTACCAGGATCGGGATGGCCACCGGCATGTGCACGGGGCGAACTTGGGCGTCGCGGCGCACGTGTACCGGCGCATCGGCGGCTTTGCGGCGTTGACGTGCAGCGAAGACCAGGCCCTGGTCGACAAGCTGGAAGCCGGCGGCGCGCACATCGCATGGACCTGCCTGCCGCGCGTGACCACCAGCGCCCGCCCGTACTCGCGCGTCGAAGGTGGATTCGCGACCGCGCTGCGCAGCGGGTGGGACGCGGCGGGTGGCGAGGGCGCTCAGCGGACCCCGGAGCCGGACGAGGACGCCGGGGCGCCGTTCTGCCACTGCGCGTGATACGCAATCAAACGGGCCAGCGCGCAACAAAGCGTGCCGCCCGCGCGCCTTCTGCCTGTCACGTCATCGATCAGGCGGCTTGTGGGCCACCGCCACCCCTACCGACCCGCACGGCAGGCGGTATTTTCCACCCCCCAGCCACGTCACCGGTTCGCCGGTCGGAAGGGTGCAGACATAGATGGGGACGCCGGATGCTTCTTGGGTTCTCCTTGCGATCAAACGCCGTTCCACGCGGCAGGTTGAGCGATCGGGGAGTTTTACGATTACATCGGACAGCCTGGATCCTGAAGCCATATTTCATCTCCTGAGTGTCGTGTGTCGTGTTGCCGGATGCGGTTGTTGGGCCTTGCCACGGCGTTCTGACCGCATGACCCATTCTTAGCACCGCAGCCGTCTTTGGCCTATCGGCCATACAGCGTGGACCTCGTGCGCTCCGGCTCGGCGCGTCCGCCCGGCACAGCACTTGCTGCCCTGACAAGGCGGGCAGGCCAGGGCGAGCGATTTCCCCCTGAACCCGGCCTGCTTGATGTGCAACTTGCAACGGGAGAGACGATATGAGCAGAGACCCGAGGAACACGCCGGCATTTCGCGGCGAGCGGGAACCGTGGCAGGATCCCGCGCCTTCGTTCGGCTACCAGAGCGAAGGCACACGCCAGGGCGGCGCGCGCGAGACGCGACAGCCGGTACGCAGCCGCAGCGCGGATCCTGGCCAGAGCAGCTACGGCGGATTCTCGAACGAAGATCCCTCGTTCCAGCGTCAACAGGTGTATGAGGGGCAGGAGCGCGGGCGTGGCGGCGATGACCGCCACCATGACGCGCGAGACCGATATGGCGATCAGCGCCGCGGCGCGGGCGGCCAGGGCCGCTATCAGGGCGGTCGGGACCGCGCGTACGGGCGCGATCAGTCCTACGACGGCCCCACGTCCTTTGGCGACGACGAAGGCGGCTATTACGGCGACCGTCCGGCCTGGCGCGAGGAATCCATGTCGTTCGAAACCGCCGAGCGCGGCGGCTACAACCGGGGCCCGACGGCGTGGCGCGACCGCGCATCGCGCAGGACCGATCCCAAGGGCTACATCCGTTCGGACGACCGGATCCGCGAGAACGTCTGCGAGGCGCTGGCCCATAGCGGCCTGGACGTGAGCGATGTGTCGGTCTCGGTCACCGATGGCCGGGTCGTTTTGGAGGGCACCGTCCCCAATCGCCGCATCAAGCATCACATCGAAGATTGCACCGTGGAGTGCGCCGGCGTCAACGACGTCGAAAACCGGATCCGCGTCAATGAAAGGAGCAAACCATGACCAAGCATAAGGACGACAAGCACGACGAGAGCGGCGCGGACCGCACGCAGGACGATACGCCGCGCCAATCGCAGGCAAGCCACGGCGATACACAGAACCGCACCAAGAAGGCGGGCCACACCACGCAGATCGGGACGGGCCAGGACCAGCAGAGCCAGCGCAATCGCGGGCAGGGCGCCCGGTCCAAGCCTTGAACCTGTCATCGGCATCGAGCGGGATCCGTCGCCGATGACGCTGGACGCGTTGTGGGACTTCCTGCAGTGGCCGGCCATGGCGGCGTCGCTTGCCGCCGGCTGGCTGGTCGCCTCGCGCAGCCCTGCCCACCGCACGGCCGGATTCTGGGTATTCCTTGCCAGCAACGTCTTGTGGGTGGCCTGGGGCCTGCACGACGACGCCTGGGCGCTTATTGCGCTGCAACTAGGATTGGCCGTGCTCAACGTGCGCGGCGTCCTGAAGAACGATTCGTAAGGCACCCGCGTGAACCTCATACCGTCAGCGTCTTCAGGCCTCTAGGGTGGCGCATCAGCCGGGCCGGCGCAATGCAGCATGCGACCGGCCCCGCTGCTTGCGCCGCCAGATCAGCAGGCCGGTCACGGACAGCATGACGACGATCAGCCCGAGCAGGCAGGCAAAGATGCGGTAGGGCACGCCGAAGACGTGCGCCATGTGCAACGCGCCCAGCCAGTTGCTGAACGTGTCGCCCCATGCGCCGCGCGTGGGCAGGTACATGCCGCGCCGCTCGCCCGTGTTGGCGTCGATCAGGATGGCGGTGTTGCCCACATGGCGGCG
>JAEYVD010000693.1 GCA_023432075.1 Pseudomonadota bacterium
GCAGCCGTGCTGGCGGCCGGTGGCGGCTACGCCCTCACCCGCGGTCCCGCGGGCGGCAATGTCGCCATGGCGCAGGGGGCCCCCGCCGCGCCCCCGGTCGAAGTGGCCGAGGTGGTCAACAAGACCATCGTCGACTGGCAGCGCTATTCCGGCCGCCTGGAGGCCATCGACCGCGTGGACATCCGTCCCCTCGTGTCCGGCACGTTGACCGCCGTCCACTTCAAGGATGGCAGCCTCGTCAAGAAGGGCGACGTGCTCTTCACCATCGACCCGCGCCCCTACGCAGCCGAGGTGGACCGCGCCGCCGCCGCGCTGACGGCCGCCAAGGCCCGGGCCGCCTACACCGCCTCGGAACTGGCCCGCGGCCAACGCCTCTTGGCCGACAACGCCATCGCCCGCCGCGACTTCGAGGAAAAGCAGAACGCCGCGCGCGAAGCCGCCGCCAACCTGCAAGGCGCGCAGGCCGCGCTGGACTACGCCAAGCTGAACCTGGGCTACACGCGCATCGAGGCGCCCGTCGACGGCCGCGTCTCGCGCGCCGAGGTCACCGTGGGCAACGTGGTCGCCGCCGGCGCCACGTCGGTGCCGCTGACCACGCTGGTGTCGGTGTCCAAGATGTACGCATCGTTCGACGTGGACGAACAAACGTTCCTGCGCTACGTGAACCCGGCCCGCAATGGCCGCGCCGGCGCGGTGCCGGTCGAACTGGGCCTGGCCAACGAAGACGGCTACTCGCGCACGGGCGCCGTGCAATCGGTGGATAACCGCCTGGATGCCACCTCCGGCACCATCCGCGTGCGCGCCGAGTTCGACAACGCCGACGGCACGCTGCTGCCGGGCCTGTACGCCCGCATCCGCCTGGGCGGCAGCGAACCGCGCGCGGCCGTGCTGATCGACGAACGCGCCATCGGCACCGACCAGGACAAGCGCTTCGTGCTCGTGCTGGACGACAAGAACCACGCCGTGTACCGCCAGGTGAAGCTAGGCGCCAACCAGGAAGGCCTGCGCGTGGTGGATTCGGGCCTTGCCGCCGGCGAGCGCATCGTCGTCAACGGCCTGCAACGCATCCGCCCCGGCGATGCCGTGACCCCCACTGTCGTCCCCATGGTTGCGGCCAAGCGTACCCCCGGCAACCCGGTCAAGACCGCCTCGGCGCAGAACTGAGCCGACGCGTCGAACGAGAACGTTTATGAATATCTCGAAATTCTTCATCGACCGGCCGATCTTCGCCGGCGTGTTATCGATCCTGGTGCTGCTGGCGGGCCTGTTGGCCATGTTCCAGCTGCCCATCTCCGAATACCCGGAAGTCGTGCCGCCGTCGGTCGTGGTGCGCGCGCAGTACCCGGGCGCCAACCCCAAGGTCATCGCCGAAACCGTCGCCTCGCCGCTGGAAGAATCCATCAACGGCGTGGAGAACATGCTGTACATGCAGTCGCAGGCCAATAGCGACGGCAACCTGACGCTGACGGTGAACTTCAAGCTGGGCGTGGACCCGGACAAGGCGCAGCAGCTGGTGCAGAACCGCGTGTCGCAGGCGCTGCCGCGCCTGCCGCCGGACGTGCAGCGCCTGGGCGTGACCACGGCCAAGAGCTCGCCCACGCTGACGCTGGTGGTCCACCTGATCTCGCCCAACGACCGCTACGACATCACGTACCTGCGCAACTACGCGATCCTGAACGTGAAGGACCGCCTGTCGCGCATCACGGGCGTGGGTGAAGTCACGGTATGGGGCTCGGGCAACTACTCGATGCGCGTGTGGCTCGATCCGCAGAAGGTCGCGCAGCGCGGCATGACCGCGTCCGAAGTCGTCAACGCGATCCGCGAGCAGAACGTGCAGGTCGCGGCCGGCGTGATCGGCGCCTCTCCCACCCAGGGCGACGTGCCGCTGCAGTTGAACGTGAACGCACGCGGCCGCCTGCAGACCGAAGACGAATTCCGCGACATCATCCTGAAGACCTCGCCGGACGGCGCGGTCACCCACCTGTCCGACGTGGCGCGTGTTGAGCTGGACGCCCAGGAATACGGCCTGCGCTCGCTCTTGAACAACAAGCAGGCGGTGGGCATGGGCATCATGCAATCGCCGGGCGCCAACGCGCTGGACGTGTCCAGCCAGGTGCGCGCGGCGATGGCCGAGCTGGCCCAGGATTTCCCGCCGGGCGTGGAATACCGCATCGAATACGACCCCACGCAGTTCGTGCGTTCCAGTATCGAAGCCGTCGTGCACACGCTGCTCGAAGCCATCGCGCTGGTCGTGCTGGTCGTGATCCTGTTCCTGCAGACCTGGCGCGCGTCCATCATTCCGCTGCTCGCGGTGCCCGTGTCCATCGTGGGAACGTTCGCGCTCTTGCTGATGTTCGGCTACTCCATCAACGCGCTGTCGCTGTTCGGCATGGTGCTGGCCATCGGGATCGTGGTGGACGATGCCATCGTGGTGGTCGAGAACGTCGAGCGCAACATCGAGGCCGGGCTGACGCCGCGGGAGGCCACCTACCGGGCCATGCGCGAAGTCAGCGGACCGATAATCGCCATCGCCCTCACCCTGGTCGCCGTCTTCGTGCCGCTGGCCTTCATGACCGGCCTGACCGGGCAGTTCTACAAGCAGTTCGCGATGACCATCGCCATCTCGACGGTGATCTCGGCCTTCAACTCGCTGACCCTGTCGCCGGCGCTGGCCGCGCTGCTGCTCAAGGAACACGGCGCCGAGCCGGACTGGCTGACGCGGCAGATGAACCGCTGGTTCGGCCGCTTCTTCGCCGCCTTCAACCGCTTCTTCGGCCGCGCCTCGGACCGTTACGGCCGCGGCGTGACCGGCGTCATCAGCCGCAAGGCGTCGGCCATGGGCGTCTATGCCGTGCTGCTGGCGCTGACCGCCGGCCTGGCCTGGATCGTTCCCGGCGGCTTCGTGCCGGCGCAGGACAAGCAGTACCTGATCGGCTTCGCCCAGTTGCCGAACGGCGCCTCGCTCGACCGCACCGAGGCGGTGATCCGCCAGATGGGCGACATCGCCCTGGCCCAGCCCGGCGTCGAAAGCGCCATCGCCTTCCCCGGCCTGTCGATCAACGGCTTCACCAACAGCTCCAGCGCCGGCATCGTCTTCGTCACGCTGAAACCGTTCGCCGAGCGGAGCGGTCCGGAACTTGCGGCCGGCGCCATCGCCGGTGCGCTGAACCAGAAGTTCAGCGCGCTGCAGGAAGCCTTCATCGCCGTCTTCCCGCCGCCGCCAGTGATGGGCCTCGGCACGCTGGGCGGCTTCAAGCTGCAGCTGGAGGATCGCGGCGCCGTCGGCTACGCCGAGCTGAATGCCGC
>JAEYVD010000733.1 GCA_023432075.1 Pseudomonadota bacterium
GTGGCCGCGCCGGCCAGGCACAGCGTGCGCGCGCCAAAGCGCGGGGGCGCCGGTTCCAGCCACGCCAGTTCCAGCGCGTTCCAGGCGGCGCGCGCCTCGACGGCCTGCAGGGTTTCAAAGGTCTGCGCGCGTTCGTCCTGCGCGGGCACGCTTTGCGCGCGCGTCCAAGGCTCGATGCGGGCGCGCGCGGGCGCGCCCGGCGCGGTTTCCAGCGCGAACGCCAGCCAGGTCGTCGCCGCCACGCCCGGCCGCAACTCGTAGCCGATGGCCCGTGCCAGCGACTGCACCGACCGGCGCTCGGTCGCGGTTCGCAGGTAGCCCTCGTTGCCTATCCGCTCCTGATAGAACGCCAGCACGTCCAGCACGGCCGCCCAGGCGTCGAACAGGGCAATGACGGGGTCATCGCGGTCGTGCGTCGTCAGGGCCGTCAGGGCCGGCGAGCGCGCCAGGTCCGCCGTCAGGCTGGCAAGAAAGCGGCCATGCGTGCCGATACGCAGGCGCAAGGCGGGCTGGCCGGGTGGATTGGCCAGGTCCGACGGGGTGAGTGCGGGCTGCCCGGCGCAGCAATCGCAGTCGTCGCGAGTCGTCATGATCCGCCCTCCACGATGAAGTCGATGCGGCCGTTCTCCGGGAAGTTCGGATCGCCGTCGGCGCGCAGCACTTCCAGCGGCGCGGCCAGCAGGCGGCCGGTGTCCAGTTCGCCTGCGGGGTCGCGGCCCCAGCGCTGAAAGCGTTCTGCCCGCGCCGACGCCACGCCCGGCACGGCCATGACGGCGCGCATCAGCGCCGACAGCGCCAGCGGCGTGCCGAAGGTGTAGCGGTCGGGATGAAAGAAGCCCGGCCGGCCCGCGCGGTCCAGGCCCGCGGTGAAGGCGTCGCGCAGCGCCGCCTTGACGTCCGCGGCGAAGTGGCCAGGGGCGGCGCAGACGCGCACCAGGATGTCCAGCGGCACATGCACCGGGTCCGAAAACTCCAGGTCCTGTCCGGCCAGCCGGAAGCGCTCCATGAAGGCGCGCAGCGCGGCGCGAAACGGCGCATCGACGGCCAGCCCGCCGCGCCGGTCCACGGTCAGGAAAACGGTGTGCCAACTGCCCGTCCAGCGCAGTCGGGCCGCCGCGCGCTGCACCTGCGGATGGCGCTGCGCAAGCCGCGCATAGTCGTCCGCGGTGACCGCGCGTTCCTGCACCCGGAAGGCCTCGGGCGCGTTGAGCTTGATCGCATCGGCCGGCTCCGGCGCCGCGCCGCCCTGCGCCGGCAGGGGATTGCGCACGCGCGCCACGCCCAGCATCAGGTCTGGATCGTCGGTGACCAGCGCGCCGATGGCTTCCGCGCCCACGTTGCCTTGCGGTCCCCCGCCCAGCCGATAACGCGCCAGCAGGCGTTCACCGGGCGCCGGCGCGGCGCCATAGCGGTTGTCGCCAAAACGTAGCCAGGCCACGCCGTCGTGTTCCAGTTCGACGACGAATTCGCGCGCATCGCGCGCACTGGCCAGCAGGCTGCGCTGGGGCGACCACGGCGGGCTGGCCGGCGCAGGCACGTCGCCGGGCTGATCGGTATCGTCCGCCTGCAGCGACATGCCGCTGGGCAGCGCGCGGCGGGAGTCCTGGGCCAGCGCCGCGCTGGCGGGCAGCGCCGCCGCCACGGCGAGGTCATGCCGGTAGGGCTCGGCGCAGGCCAGGCCGGCATCCGGCAGGCGGGGGCGATAGGGCCGGGCGGCAAACGCGTCGCGCGCCGTTGCGGTGTCCGGCAGCAGCGGCGTCCAATCGCGTTGCATGCCGTGATCGGCCAGGACCACGTTGCCGCGCGCCACCGATACCGCGCGCTTGACCAGCGCGCCGCCCTCGTCGAATTCGTGGCTCACGCACAGCGGGAACGGCAGCGCGTCGTCCGGATGCCAGGCGATCAGCAGCAGGTCGGTGCCGGTCAGGTCGTCGCGGCCGGCGCGTGTTTCCGTCAGGCGCACGGCGTGGCGATGCGTGCGGTCCGCATCGGCCTTGCGGCCCGTCAACGGGTCTATCGTCTCTTCGAACACCAGCACGTCGCCGGGCGCAAGCGCCAGCGGCGGATCGTTCACCAGCGCCGCCTGCGTTTGGCCGCGCGGCAGGCAGTACGCCGGGTCGGCGAAGTCATGCAGAAAGATGCGGCTGTGCGCGGTGTGCAACAGCAGGTCGTGCAGCGTCTCGAACACCTCGATGCCGGGCGCGGGCAGCCCGTCCAGCGCGTCGCGGCGTCGCACGGGGGCCGCAAGCGCGGCTTCCGGGGAACTGGTCAATAGCGGCGTGCCGGCAGGGATGACCTTGCCTTCGCCCGCCGCGTGGGCTTGGACGGTGACAAAGACCCGCGCGTTGCAGCCGTCATGCAGGGGATAGTCCAAAAGGCGCGCATGGCGGCGCAAGGAGGTTCGGCGGCGCGCGGTGTCCAGATACGCTTCGGTGGCGGCGGCGTCCTGCGCGTACGACACGTGGTCGGCGGCGTAGGCCAGCGTTTCCACCAGCGCCACGGTGAAATCCGCGGGATTGCGCTCGGTGAAATCGGGCATGCTTTGCGACAGGCGGTCCAGCATCAGCCGCCGGAAGCTCTCGTAGTCCTTGGCTAGGTAATCGAGCAGCGGCTCGGGCGGCGCGGGCGCGTCGCACGCGCGCATATCGGCGCAGTCGAATTCCGACGGGCATCCGGCCTTGAAGTTGATCTCGATGGTGGACAGGCACAGGTCAAAGCCGGGCGCGGGCGCGTCGGGATCGGCGGGGTTCACCAGCGCCAGCGTGTACCACGAGAAGTCGCCGGCCTTGTCCACGGTCAGCCGGATCTCATTGCCCGACAGCACCGGGTCAGCAGCCAGTGCAATGCCGCGGATGCGCGTGCCGCCTTCGATGCGCACGTGGGCGCGGCCGATGCCCGACACCGGATGCACGCACACCACGCGCAGCGTGCGCTGGTCGGCCGCATCGATCTCGACGAAGGCGATGCCGTTGTCGCCGGGCGGCTGCTGGGCGCGCAGCAGTTGCAGGCGGCGGGGATTGGCGCTGCGGAACTGGCGATTCATGGCACGTCCCGCGTAAAGCGCGCCAGCCGCCGTTGCTGGCCCTGCCGCAGCACGTACTGCACGTCCACCTGCAGGGTCGCATCGCGATGCGCGACGTTGACGGATTCCACCGCGATGCGCTCGCCCAGCCACTGCTGCAGCGCGCCCTGCACGCTCATTTGCACGGCGGCGGCCAGCGTGTCGCTGTTGGGCGCGAAGACCAGTTGCAGCAAGCCGCAGCCGAAGTCCGGCCGGTTGACGCGTTCGCCGGGCACGGTGAACAGCACCTGTTCGATCATGTCGCGCACGTGCTCGGCGTCATCGGCGTTGCGGCTGCGGCCGCGCGCGTCGGGTTCGAAAGGAAAGCGCAGGATGGCCATGGCTAGGCGTGCTTACATGCCCACGACGCGCGCCTGCGCCTGCAGCGCCTGCATGGGCGTGCCGGTGGGCATGCAGATCGACGCGCCTGCCTGCAGCGCCGCCGGCAATCCGCCGATCAGCACACGCGTCGCGCCGCTCAGCCACATGCCGGTGACGCAGGGGCCGTTGCCCGACGGCGGGGGCGGAAACGCGCAGCCCGCGATCGAATACGACGACAGGATGGTCACGGCCGGCTGGCTCGACAGCAGCACGCGCGGGTTGGGGGACAGGGGAACGGCCTGGCCGCCGTGCGAACACTGCACGGTGGCGCCTAGATGCAGCAAAGGTCCGGGCATGGCTGCGTCTCCTTTTTTCACGGTCAGGTCACCGTCAGGGCGCCCTGGTTGATGTTGACGGCCGGACCGGCGAGCATCACGGTCGCGCCCTGGCCGTTGGACAGCGTGATGCCCACGTCGCTGATCGAGATCATCGCGCCGGTCTTGGTCTTGAGCAGGATGCCGCCCGCGGGGCCGGGCAGGTCGGAAATCATCAGCGTGTTCTGTCCACCCGTCTGCAGCACGATGCTGGGCGACACCGGCAGGCCCGCCAGCGCCAGCGCGGGCACTTCGGCGGCGGACCCCCAGAAGCCGCCCACCCAGATCGGGTAGTCGGGCTTGCCTTGTTCGAACTCCACCCACACGCCCGAACTGACTTGCGGCACCACGAAGACGCCGCTCTGCTGGCCGGCGAACGGCACGCAGGGCATGGCCCAGCTTGAGACGCCCAGACCCAGCACGTCGGGCACCTGCACCTGGATGCGGCCCATCTGCATGGGGTCGACGTTGTTGATCACCACGCCGCGGAATTTGCCGTAGTGGCGTTGGGGTTCTGTCATGTCGGCACCAGAGGCAGGGTCGAGATCAGGCCGTTGCGGGCCAGCGAGAATTGCTGCCGGAATTCCCCGGCCTTGAGCGTGCTGTCCACGCGCTTGACGTAGTACAGGCCGTCGAACGCCAGGCCCGCGCCGCGCACGCCCACGAGCTGGCGGGACTTGAGCACGTGGCCGTAGCGCAGCACGTTGAGCGAGCCATCGGCGGTGACCGCGTCGGCGGTGGTGCCGGCGGCCATGGCCAGGCCGCGGCCCAGCGCGGCGGCCGGCGACAGCTTGGCCGTGTCCTTGAGCAGCGTCAGCCCCTTGGCCAGCGGCGGCAAAAGTCCCAGCGGCGGGCTGGCCAGGCTGATGTCGGGCACGGGCAGGGGGATCGGAAACTTGGTCAGGGGGTTCTGGATGAAGATGACGGGCAGCGCGGCGTCCGACTGGTTCACCGAGAACGACAGCGACTCGACGTTGCTGTGCACGTCCATGCCCAAATTGAGCGCCGGCTGCACCGGCCCCAGCCGGATCTCGGGGCCCCAGTACGCCACGTTGGCGCCGGGCAGCGGCCCGGGTTCGATGTAGAACACGTGGCCGACTTCCGCGGCCAGCTGGCGCACGTAGGCCAGGTCCGTGCCTTCATGCAGGGGAATGCGTTCGACGGGGATCGGCACATCGGTGAACGGCGACGGCACGACGAGCGGCAGCATGCCGTACAGCGCGTAGCGGCCGATGATGGCCGCGACACGCGCGGGCGGCGGCATCGCCGGGTAGGGCAGGCCGCTCATGTCCTGCTTGTCCATCGCCACCGTCAGGTCTTCGCCCGTGACGGTCAGGCGCGATTGGCCGGGCGCATTGCCGTCCGTGATCTCCTGGCGCGTGACCAGCCCGTCCATCAGCACGGTGGGCAGCCCGTTCAGCGTGGCGATCAGGATGACCCGCAGCCACGGCACCTGGCCGCCCGCGATCACCAGCAGCGTGTGCAGCGGCGAACGGTTGCTGACGGTGAACGACAGCTGAAAGCCCCCCGGGCCGTCCGCGGACGACGACACTTCCACGCGCTCCAGGCCGTCCATGATGGGCCGCGGCGCGGGCACGGGCAGGCCGGGCCCCACCAGCAGCGTCAGGTGCACGCCGCTAAGCATCGCCGCCTCCGAATTGGCCAGTGAACGGGGCGCCCAGCGCGGCAGGCAGCGTCACGCGCAGGCTGCGGCCGGGCGTCTCCAGCGCGGCCGGGCGCGGCGCGTCATTGCCGTCCGCCAGACGCCAGAACTGCAGCGGATCGCCCAGCGCCGCCGCGGCCAGCCGGTCCAGCCGGTCGCCGGGGGCAACGGCCACCTCGCCGACCGCGGTAAGCGCTGCCGGGTCCGGCAGGAAGCGGCGGCGCAGGTAGACGAGCGGCCGGCCGTCGGGCCCCGGCATTTCAGCCGTGGGCACGCCGTGATAGCGGCTGTTGGCGGCAAAGCGCTCCACGCTCATGGCAGCGACTCCAGTCCGACGGAGCCCAGGTCGCCCAGGCCCGCCAGCGCGGCCAGCCGTTCCTTGCGCTGCTGATACACCAGGTACAGATGGCCGCCCTTGTCGCCAAAGCCCAGGTCGCCGACATGCAGCACGCGCAGGCCCAGCGAGACCTTGGCGCGGATCGGGTTCAGGCGCGCGTCGAAGGCCTCTTCGGTGATCGAGAAATCGGTCACGCGCACGGGCACCACGCGTTCGCGGCTCCAGACGAAGAGACTCAGCGGCGCGACCGTGGGCGCGATCTCCAGCGTGCCCAGATTCGCGATCTGGTTGTTGCGGATGAGCGCGGCGCTGTCCGGGTAGACGATGGTCTCCAGCGCCGCCAGCTGCGCGTGGATGCCGGTGTCGCGCGCGTCGCGGTGTTCGTCCGGAAACTCCAGCTGATCGGTCGCGTCCAGCTCGGCGTCCAGCCGGATCGTCTCGGCCGGCGGCCCCTTGAGCCGCAGCGGCTCGCCCGCCGCGCCGCCGTCGTCCACGCTTTGCGGCTGCAGCGATCGCGTCAGCGTCTCGGGGTTGTACTGCAGCGAAATCACGCGCTGCACCGCCCCGCTGGACGGATCGATCAGGATGATGCCGCCGCGCAGCAGGCGGGGCGAAAGCGGTCCGCTCATGGGTAGGCCTGCGGCTCGGCGGCGTTGCGCACGGCGGTGATGCGCTGCGCGCCCACCAGCGATTCGGGCCAGTTGCGCGCCGCGCTGAACAGATCCGGGCGGTAGTCGAACTCCAGCACGAAGCGCGATACCGGCACGCGCGTCACGCAATCGATCTCGACGGCGCGCAGCTTGCCCGGCGGCTCGTCGACCATGGTGACGTCCGCATAGCGCGTCTGGCACAGGTCGAGCACCTCTCCCACGGTCTTGCCAATCCAGTCTTGCATGACGGCTCCTAGATGAGGCTCATGGTCTTGGGGACCGCGCTGGCGGCGTCGGGCCGGCAGGCGCGGTAAAAGCAGATGCCGCAGCCGTCGATCGATGCCCGCACGGCGGTCTCGACCTTGGCCTGGAACGTGCCGGTGGCGGCGGCAAAGGCGTCGTTCCAGCGCGTCTTGAAATCGACGTTGCGCTTGCGGCAGTCGTACACCGCTTCGTAATCCTGGACGTTCAGCGCGTAGTGGCAGCTACCCGCCCCGACGTACTTGACCCAGCCCTGGTTGCCGGCCATGAAGTTGGCCACGTCCCCACCGGAAAACGCCACGCCCAGCTTGGATCCTTCCGAGCTGCTGTAGGGATGCGTGTGGTACGTGCCGAGGGTGTAGTCGCCCTTTTTTTCGGCGGGCAGGCTGATGCTGCCGCCGCCGCCCGAGCCCGTGCGGATGACGCGCTTGCCGTCCTTGTCGGACACAATGCGGCCGCCGTGCTCCTGCACGGTGTCGCCGCCGTGCCCGGACTTGGACCAGGCCTCGTTGACCGCGTCGTACACGTCGTCCGGCATGGTGTGCGTGCCGGGGCACTTGCGTGCTTCGGCCTCGGCCACGCGCAGGTCGCCCATGCCGGCGCGCTGCACGGTTTGCGCCAGACCTGGCGCGGCGATGGGCTGGGACAGCTGGTGCGCCGCGCGGTCGGCCTGCGCTTCAAGCGGCGAATGGGCCGCGCCCAGTTCCAGCGGCAGCCCGGGCCTGTAGCGCGCCTGCTGCTGCACCACGTGCGCCAGTTCATGCGCCAGCAGTTCGCGCCCCTGCCGCGTGCGCGGGGCATAGCGTCCGGCCCCGAAGGCGACGTGCGGGCCGACGGTATAGGCCTGCGCATGCAGCGCGCGCGCCGACTCCGCGGCCCGGGCATCGGCGTGGATGCGCACGCGGCCAAAGTCGTGACCGTAGCGCCGCTCGAATTCCACGCGGTCGGCGGCAGCCAGGGGTTCCCCGGGGCTGCGCAACACGTCCTCGACCTGATCGGGCACCGCCGTCTTCGCGCGCCCGCCCAGCGGCAGGGCCGCGCAGCCGGACTTGCCGCCGTTCTTGCCGCCGCATCCGCAGGCGCAGCGGCGCAGCACCAGGCGAGCGCGCGGCGGCGCGGTGTCAGGTTGCGGCGAGAACAAAGCCGTGCGCATGGCCAGGCTCAATGCTTGAGGTGGAACGTGTCGGCGATGGCACGGCCCGCTTGCGCGCCGGTCTGCGCAGGCTGCGGTCCGTCCGCCACGGTGCGCACCTGATCGGCGCTGCCATCGGCGGCGGCGCCGCTGTGCTGCGCGGCGCGACGCACCAGTTCGTGCACCAGGGCAGCCACGAACGCATTGCGCTGGGCGGCGTCGTGGCTGGGCAGGCTGAGCGCGCGGATATGTAGATGGATTGCGGATTTCATGGCCATCCCCTTGTTTCAGCGTCGGCCAGGGGCCGTTCGCGTTTGGCGGCTTCGGCATGCGCGGCTTGCAGCACGTGAGCCATGGTGACGTCGGAGCCGGCGTCGGC
>JAEYVD010000708.1 GCA_023432075.1 Pseudomonadota bacterium
CGCTGTCCAAGCGGTCCCAACTGTACGGCACCGTCGACTGGAACAAGGTCAGCGACGCCGCCAGCGGCGAAATCGCAGGCAAGAGCGATCAGCTTGGCGCAGCGGTGGGGTTCAGGCACATTTTCTAAACCTCGGGTGTCTGACACCCCTGTAACGCCGTCTTCCATCCAAGATGGCGCCCAAAGGTGTCAGACACCCGCCCCTCCCCCTTGATCGCCGCCTGGACCACGGCGACAATCCCACGCGTGCCTTGCCGTTTTCCGTGGAATGTCCCCGGCCCCGCGCGTTCATCGCCATCCCCCCGCGGCGCCGCTTCCTCACCATGAACCGGGCCCGCCGTATGAGTCTTCTCGATGCCTGCGCGCTTGTCCCGCTTGACCGCCTGCGGCGGACGGCATGGACGGCCATGGCGGTGACGGTCAGCGTGCTGCTGGCGGCCTGTTCATCGCCGGTGCAGCTGATGCCCACGCCGGTCAAATTCACGACCGGCCAGGTCGATCCCTTCGCGCACAAGGCCGCGGCCGACACCACCGCCATTCCCCTGCTGTACGCCACCAACCGCGCCGTCTTTCTCGAATCGCGCCAACCCTTTTATTCGATCTTTCCCAGCGACACGCTGCGCCTGGGCGTGGCCAAGGTGCAGATCGGCGACGGCACATTGGACTGGGACCAGTTGCGCCAATTGTCCACCTCGGACAGCCAGCGCGGCCGGCCCGTGCTCAGCCTGGAACGCATGGAAGAGCTGGTTGCGCTAGGCCCGCAAAGCGACGCGGAAAGCTCGCCCGAGGCGCAGGCTTACTTCGCGCTCATCAACGACGCCTTGGCGGTCAGCCGGCACCGCGACCTGATCATCTACGTGCATGGCTTCAATAACGCCGTATGGCGGGGCACCGCGCAGGCCGCGCAGTTCCATCACTTCACGGGACGGCAGGCCGTGGTGCTGGTGTTTCTGTGGCCTTCGGCGGCCAGTCTGCTTGCCTATGCCACCGACGTGCGCGCGGCGCGGCAGTCCGTGCCCGCGTTTGCCCGTCTGATCGAGCTGCTTGCACGCAACACAAATGCCGAGCACATCAACGTGCTTGCCTTTAGCGCCGGTGCGCGCATTGCCAGTGAAGGACTCGCGACGCTGGCCCAGCCGAAGAACGGCGAGACCCGCGAGGCGCTGCGGGCACGCTTGCGGCTGGGGCAGATCTATTTCGCGGCCCCGGACGAAGACACGTACCGCTTCGTCACCGACCTGCGCCAATACATCGACCTGACCGAACGCGTCAGCCTGGGCGCCAACCTGGACGATCGCGCCCTGCGCTTTGCCGCGCGCCACCAGCGCGCGTCCCGTGCCGGCCGGCCCAGCGCCGACGACCTGACCGACGAGCAGGTCGAGTTCATCAATGCCGCCTCGCAGCGGTTGAACTTCGACATGATCTGGGTGGATCCCCGGGCCATTCCGGACCTGAACCGGCGCGCGCACAGCTTCTGGTTCGGCAACGCCTGGGTCAGCAGCGACGTGCTGCTGCAGTTTCTGTGGCACAAGACCCCAGCCGAGCGCGGCCTGCAGGAAGGCTACACACAGCAAGGGATGCGATTCTGGACGTTTCCGCCGGATTACGACCAGCGGGTCAAGGCGATGATGCTCACGCGATGAAGGGAATGGCCGGTAGCGGACGGCCGGTTGCGGACGGCCGGTTGCGGACGGCCGGTACCGGACGCCCGACACCGGCGTGAATCAGAACACCGCCATGCGGCTGTTGATCAGATCGGTGACCAGCATGTGCCCCGGTGCATGCGTGATGCAGAACTCGGGGCGCACCGCCGCCACCACGGACTGCGGCGTCACGCCGCAGGCCCAGAAAACCGGCATCTCGCCAGGCCGGATCTCCACCGGGTCGCCGTAATCGGGGTTGCCGATATCCGCGATGCCGATCAGCGCGGGATCGCCGATGTGCACGGGCGCGCCATGCACCGACGGGAACCGCGACGTCACCTGAATGGCACGGATGGCGTCGGCGGCTTTCAAGGGCCGCATCGACACCACCAGCGGACCGCCGAACACGCCGGCGGGCTGCGTCGCAATGTTGGTGCGGTACATGGGCACATTGCTGCCCTGTTCGATGTGACGCACGGGCAAGCCATTGTCCAGCATCGCCTCTTCGAACGAAAACGAGCAGCCGATGAGAAATGACACAAGATCGTCGCGCCACAGGTCGCGCACATCCGTCGGCTCAGCCACCAGCTCGCCGTCCTTCCAGACCCGGTACCGCGGGATGTCGGTGCGGATGTCGATGTCCGCGCCCAGCTCCGGCAACGCGGGGTCGCCGGGCTCGGACATCGCCAGCAAGGGGCAAGGTTTAGGGTTGCGCTGGCAAAAATGCAGGAAGTCCGCCGCCAGGGCGCGCGGCAGGATTGCCAGGTTGGCCTGCACGTGTCCCGGCGCCAGATTCGCCGTGGGGCCCGTCAGGCGTCCGCTGCGGGCATCCAGCCGCGCCTGGCGGGCTAGCGCCAGGCTGGTTCTAACGTTGTCTACGTCAGGCATGCATTCTCTCGTTGCGAAAAGATTGCCGGTCAGCGGCCGGCGAACAGGTCTTCCACGGACAAGCCGATGCCCAGCACGCGACGGTCCGCGCCATTGCTGGCCGAGATCATCAGGCCCACGGGCGCGGTGCCCGGTGCGTGGCACGGCAGGGACAGCGCGCAGCCATCCAGGAAGTTGATGAGGGTGGGATTGCGCAGGATGAGGCCATTGGCGGCGTAGTAAGCCTCGTCGGATGCCTGCAGGTCCGCCACCGGCGGCGCCACGATGGGCGTGGTGGGCATGATGAGCGCGTCGTAACCGGCGATACGGTGGTCCACCGCCGCGACCCACGCCTCGCGTGCGTCAAGCAGCGCGATGTAATCCGCCGCCGACATGTCCTGCCCGCGCATAATGCGCGACACCACGCGCGGGTCGTAACGCTTGCCCGCGCGCGCGATCAGGTCCTGGTGCCAGGCCCACGCCTCGGCAGCCGTGAAACCGCCCTTGCTGTTGATGGAAGCCAGCGCGGCGAACTCCGGAATCTCGATCCGGTCGATCAGCGCCCCGGCCGCTTCCAGGCGCTGCACGGCCGCCGCAAAGGTGTCCGACACATGCTTGTCCATGGCATCCAGCGCCAGCGTCGTCGGGATGGCCAGGCGCAGGCCGCGCACCGGCAGCGCCTGCGGCAACGGCCCCGCATCGCCCGACAAAATGGCATCGAGCTCAGCGCAGCAACGAACGCTGGCGGCGATGGGGCCGATGGAGTCCAGGTTTGCCGACAACGGCAGCACACCTTGCATGGACACGCGCCACGCGCTGGGCTTGAAACCGGTCAGGCCGCACAGCGCGGCGGGAATGCGCACGGAACCGCCCGTGTCGGACCCGATCCCGGCGACCGCCATGCCATCGGCAACCGACACCGCGGCTCCCGAGGACGAGCCGCCCGGAATGCGGCCGGTGGCGCGGTCATACGGATTGAGCGGCGTGCCGTAGTGCGGATTGATGCCCAGGCCCGAGTACGCGAATTCGGTCATGTTGGTGCGGCCAATGATGACCGCGCCGGCAGCGATCAGGCGCTGCACGACCTCGGCGCTTTCTTCGGCGGCGGGCTCGCCCTCGCGCGCCACGGAGCCGGCCATCGTGGTTTCGCCCTGGACGTCGAACAGGTCCTTGATGCTGATCGGCAGCCCCTCGATCGCGGACCGGACGATGCCTGCCGCGCGCAGCGTGTCGGACGCGCGCGCCTGCGCTAGCGCCGAGTCGGCGTAGAGCTTGGTGAACGCGCGGGCGCCCTCGCCCGCCGGATCCTGCGCGCGCGCCAATGCGGCTTCGGTCAACGCGACGGAGGTGCTGCGGCCCTCTCGCAGGGCCGTGGTCAGATCATTCAAGGTCGAAACCATCATTGTCCTAATGCCGCCTGGCGGCGTAAGTGTTCGGACGGGCGCCTTCGCAGGGAATGCGCCCGGGTTCATTGCCCGGCAAGCTGGCGGTCAGGCCACCACGGGCAGCGACTCGACATGATAGCGGTGGCGCAGCGTGCGGTTCAGGCGCGGATCGTGCAGCTCCATCGTGAAATCCGCAGCCGGGCGGATGCCACCAATAGCGGCCACCGTGCCGCAGGTCATGCCCGCGCCTTCCGGCAGGACGGCGGCGCCGCCCGTATAGCCGGCGATCAGATCCTGCGGCGTGCGCAGCGTGGACAGCGGGCCTTCCTGGTACAGCACCTTCTCACCGTTTTCCACGATGTAGGCGCGAATGATCAGTTCGTCCCAATGCCCGGCCACGTCCGCCAGGCGCCAGGCCTGCGCGCCCACGGGCTTGACGCAAACCTGCTTGGACATCGCCACGCTGACGGTCTCCAGCTTGCGGTCGGTGTGGTCGGACGCGATGCTGACGTACATCTCGCCATCGACGGCGAACACGAACGTCTCGACTTCGCCCGAGGATTCCTCGCCCAGCGCCTGGACGCTGGATGCTTGCGTGAGCTGGTTTTCCGCGATGCGGTAGTACAACGGGACGCTGCTGGGCCGCGGCACGCCGATGGCGGCCAGCTCTTCGATGTGATGCTCGATGGCGGCCATGTCGCGCCCGGCCCAACCGGCCACGATCACGCTGTTGAAGGTGACTTCCACCTGGCGGGGGTTTGCGTCGTCGATCTGGAATACGGCTTTCATGTCAGTCCTGCGAATAAGGGGATAGGGAGTGGCGCGGCCGCGGGGCCGCGCCCGTATCAAAGGGGCATCAACCGAAGGCGCGCGGCAGCCACAGGGCGATATCCGGCCAGAAGGCCAGCAACGCCAGCATCACGAACATCGCGCCCACGAACGGCAGGCTGCCGACGATGACCGCGCTCATGGCGCCGCTCTTGCGCAGGCTCTGCACCACGAACAGGTTCAACCCGACAGGCGGCGTAATAAGTGCGGCCTCGACCAGGATGATGATCACGATGCCAAGCCAGATCGGGTCATAGCCCAGCGCGATCATGATCGGCGCGACGATGGGGATGGTCGTGATCATCATGGAAAGCGTCTCCATGAAGCAGCCCAGCACCAGGTAGAAGATCACGACGATCAGCAGCATCCAGCCGGGCGACAGGCCTAGTCCGGTGATGGACTTGGTCAGTGCGTCGGTCAGGCCCGTGGCGGACATGATGAAGTTCAGGAAGCTGGCGGCGATGACGATCAGCATGATCATCGCGGTCGAACGCATCGTGCCCTCCAGCACCTCGCGCAGCATCGACCAGGTCAGGCGGCGGAACCATGCGG
>JAEYVD010000811.1 GCA_023432075.1 Pseudomonadota bacterium
AGCGTCATCGTCGAGACGATCTCGCTGTTGGTCTTGAAGCTCATGTTGACGAGCCAGTAGATCGGCAGCAGCAGGAAGACCAGGAACAGCCCCATGATGAGGCGGCGGCCGGGGATCGAATGCATCAGGCCACTCCTTCCTTCGGCTCGAGTGCGGGCACGGGCTTGAACGCGGGCGAGGGCTTCGGATCCGAAGGCTTGGGCTCCGCCGCCGGCTCGCTCGCAGCCTGGACTTTGCGTTCGACGCCGGCATTGGTCATCACGGTGTAGAAGACCCAGCAGACGATCAGGATGATGAGGTTGTAGACCAGCGACAGCGCCGCGGCCTTGCCGAGATCGAACTGGCCGAGCGCGATCTTGACGAGCTCGATCGACACGAAGGTCGTGGAATTGCCCGGCCCGCCGCCGGTGACGACGAACGGCTCGGTGTAGATCATGAAGCTGTCCATGAAGCGCAGCAGCACCGCGATCATCAGCACGCCGCGCATCTTGGGCAACTGGATATAGCGGAAGACGGCAAAGCGCGAGGCGCCGTCGATCCGCGCGGCCTGGTAGTACGCATCGGGAATGGCACGCAGCCCCGCGTAGCACAGCAGCGCCACCAGCGGCGTCCAGTGCCACACGTCCATGACCAACACGGTGACCCACGCGTCGACGTCGTTGCCCGTGTAGTTGTAGTCCACGCCCAGCCACGACAGCGTGGCGCCCAGCAAGCCGATATCAGTGCGGCCGAACACCTGCCAGATCGTGCCGACGACGTTCCACGGAATCAGCAGCGACAGCGCGATGATGACCAGCACGGCCGACGCGCGCCAGCCGCTGGCCGGCATCGACAGCGCCAGCAGGATGCCCAGCGGGATCTGGATCAGCAGCACCGCGAACGAGAACCCGATCTGCCGAAAGAGCGCACCGTGCAGCTCCTCGTCCTGCAGCACCGCGGCGAACCACTCGGTGCCGACGAACACGCGGCGCTCCGGCGAAATGATGTCCTGGACCGAATAATTGACGATGGTCATCAGCGGCAGAATGGCCGAGAACGCCACGCACAGCACGACCGGCATGACCAGGAACCAGGCCCGGTGATCGGTGGGTTTCATGGGATCAGCACCTCGTCGCGGTAGAAGCAGGTATGCGGGTTGAGCACGGACAGCCACACCGTGCCGCCCTTGCCTTCGGTGACGATGTTGCTGCCCAGCCGGGCGCGCACGGCCGTGCCTTCGAAGTCGGCGACCAGCAACGTGTAGGTGCCCACGTCCTGCACGCGCTCCACGCGCATGGGCACGGCGCCGGGCGCCCCGGCCTCGGCCAGCCGCAGGTATTCCGGCCGCACGCCCAGCTTGACCGGACCCGCGTCCCGCAGCTTGGCGGCCACGGCCTCGGGCACGCCGTCCATGCGGCGCTGACCCACCCTCAGCGCGCCATCGCGCCACTGCGCGGGCAGAAAGTTCATGCCGGGCGAGCCGATGAAATGGCCGACGAAGGTGTGCGCGGGCCGCTCAAAGAGGTCGTCCGCGCTGCCCACCTGCACCGCGCGGCCCCGCGCCATGACCATCACCTGGTCGGCAAAGGTCAGCGCCTCGGTCTGGTCGTGGGTCACGTAGATCAGCGTCAGCTTGAATTCGTGGTGAATTTCCTTGAGCTTGCGGCGCAGCTCCCATTTGAGCTGCGGGTCGATGACGGTAAGCGGTTCGTCAAAGAGGATGGCCGACACGTCGCTGCGCACCAGCCCGCGGCCCAGCGAAATCTTCTGCTTGGCGTCCGCCGTCAGGCCGCTGGCCCGGCGATCCAGGACGTTGGACATTTCCAGCATTTCGGCGATGCGGCCCACGCGCTCGCGGATGCGCTCGGGCGGCACGCCGCGGTTGCGCAGCGGGAACGCCAGGTTCTCGGCGACCGTCATGGTGTCGTACACCACCGGAAACTGGAATACCTGGGCGATGTTGCGCGCCTGCGGCGTCTTGTCGGTGACGTCCTGGCCGTCGAACAGGATGCGCCCGTGCGAGGGCCGCAGCAGGCCCGACACGCAATTGAGCAGCGTGGTCTTGCCGCAGCCCGAGGGCCCCAGCAGCGCGTAGGCGCCGCCGTCGCGGAAAGTGAATTGCAGCGGCAGCAGCGCGTAGTCGTCATCGGACTGGGGATGGGCGACGTAGGAATGGGACAGGTCCAGCTCGATCTGCGCCATCAGGCCACCTCCCCCGCGCCGGCTGGCTGGCGCGGGGCGGCCAGAAGCGCGCCGTCCGCGCCGAAGGCATAAGTCTCGGCCGGATCGAAGTACAGCTGAATCCGCTCATCCAGCTTGTAGCGGTGCACGCCGGGCAACTGGGCCACGACGTCGCCCGCGGCCGTCTCGGCGTGCACGAAGGTGTCGGAACCTGAAATTTCAGCCAGCGTCACCCGGCCGGGCAACGCCACGTGGCCGGGCCGGGCCTCCACGTCCAGCGCCCCGGCCCGCAGGCCGGCCGTGATGCCGGCCTCGGCGCCCGGCGGCAGCGCGCGCGCCACCGCCACGTCGCCTTGCAGCACGAAGCCGCCGTTGTCGCGCCGGGCGGCAAACAGGTTCATCGGCGGATCGCTGAACGCGCGGGCCACGCGGATCGAATTGGGCCGGTGAAAGACGTCGGCCGTGGGACCGTACTGCAGCAGTTCGCCCGCGTCGAGCACGGCGGTGTGGCCGCCCAGCAACAGCGCCTCGCCCGGTTCGGTCGTGGCGTAGACCACGGTCGAGCGCCCCTGGGCAAACAATTCCGACAGTTCGTCGCGCAATTCCTCGCGCAGCTTGTAGTCCAGGTTGACCAGCGGCTCGTCCAGCAGGATCAGCGGGGCGTCCTTGGCTAGCGCCCGGGCCAGCGCCACCCGCTGCTGCTGGCCGCCCGACAGCTCGGACGGGTACCGGTCCAGCAGATGATCGATGTGCAGGCGCGCCGCCATCGCGTGGACTTTGTCGCGGGTATTGGCCTCGCCGCGCAGCTTGAGCGGCGAGGCGATGTTGTCGTAGACCGACATGGACGGATAGTTGATGAACTGCTGGTAGACCATGGCCACGTTGCGCTGGCGGACCGGCACGCCGGTGACATCGGCGCCGTCAACCCGCACGCGGCCCTCGGTGGGCCGGTCCAGCCCGGCCATGATGCGCATCAGTGAGGTTTTTCCGGCCAGGGTAGCCCCCAGCAGGACGGTCATGGCGCCGGGAACCGGGGCCAGGCTCATGGGATACAGGTGCGTCTGCGAGCCGGCCCGCAAAGCTATCCCGTCCAAGGTCAGCTGCATCTAGTCTCCTCAACCTACTTATACGTCCCTGTTTTCTACGGACTTCGGTATTCGGCACAGCGTCCCGCCCTTTGCGCCGGTGCGATCACACGCCGATGCAACAGGATGAGCATACTCTTTCAGATGGCTTTCGTTTTTTGTGCGTTTTACCGAAGAAGCGAACAAAAAACAATCTTGCGGTGCGACATTATTTTTCGCTTTTGTTGTTTTATCATTCGAACATGACACTGAATCCACGACAGAGCGCGCTGATCGAAATGGTGCGGGCCCAGGGCTCCGCCTCGATCGAAGAGCTCGCCAAACGCTTCGATGTGACGCTGCAGACCGTGCGGCGGGACGTCAACATCCTTTCCGAAGCCGGTCTCTTGTCGCGCTTTCATGGCGGCGTTCGCATCGAAGCGTCCACCATCGAGAACATCGCGTACCGCAAGCGCCAAGGCCTGCACGCCGCGGGCAAGCAACGCATCGCCGAGGCCGTGGCCCGCGCGGTGCCGGATGGCTGTTCGCTGATCCTGAACATCGGCACCACCACCGAAGCCATTGCGCGCGCGCTGCTGCGCCATCGCGGGCTGCGCGTCATCACAAACAACCTGCACGTGGCCGACATCCTGTCCGATAACCCGGATTGCGAAGTCATCGTGGCCGGCGGCGTGGTGCGTTCGCGCGACCGCGGCATCGTCGGCGAAGCCACGATGGACTTCATCCGCCAGTTCAAGGTGGACATCGGACTGATCGGCATCTCCGGCATCGAGGCCGACGGCACGCTACGCGATTACGACTTTCGCGAAGTGCGCGTGGCCCGCACGATCATCGAACAATCGCGCGAAGTCTGGCTGGCCGCCGACAGCAGCAAGTTCAAGCGCCAGGCCATGGTGGAACTGGCGCATATCTCGCAGATCGACCGGTTCTTCACGGACGCGCATCCCCAGGAGCCGCTGGCACAAGTGTTGCTGGATTCGGGCGTGCGCTGTGACGTCGCCGCCGCGCCGAACCTGCCCAAACCGACACCCTGACCCGTGCGCCGCAGCGGGCCCACCCCCCGCTTGCGCGCTGCCGGCACGAATATCGAAGCATTTACCTAGCGGCCACGCCGCCCCAAAAGAACATGAACCAACCCCTCGCCTCCGTCACCCCGCCCGAACGCAGCCGCTTACTCAACACGCTGGACAACACGCATTCCTGGGACGTCATCGTCATCGGCGGTGGCGCGACCGGCCTGGGCACGGCGGTGGATGCCGCTGCGCGCGGCTACCGGACGCTGCTGATCGAAGGCGCCGACTTTGCCAAGGGCACGTCCAGCAAGGCCACCAAGCTCGTCCACGGCGGCGTGCGCTACCTGGCGCAAGGCAACGTCAGCCTGGTGCGTGAAGCCCTGCA
>JAEYVD010000841.1 GCA_023432075.1 Pseudomonadota bacterium
GGTCATGCGCATATTGTTGGTTGAAGACGAACGGGACATGGCGTCCTGGCTGATGCGCGCGCTCGCCCAAAGCGGGTTCGTACCCGATCACGCGGCGGATGCGCGCACGGCCGAAGCTTTCATGGCAGGCACGGAATACGATGCCATCGTCATGGACTTGCGCCTGCCCGACAAGCACGGGCTCGTCGTCCTGCGCGAAATGCGCAATCGCGACGACCGCACGCCCGTGCTGCTCCTTACCGCGCAGGGTGCGCTGCAGGATCGCGTGCGCGGTCTGAACCTGGGCGCGGACGATTTCCTGACCAAGCCTTTTGCGCTGGAAGAACTGGAAGCCCGCCTGACGGCGCTCGTGCGCCGCAGCCGCGGCCGCCAGCACCCGCGCCTGCAATGCGGTTCGCTCTCCTACGACAGTGAAAGCCGTGCGTTCACGCTGGACGGCTCGCTGCTATTCCTGACGCCGCGCGAACACGCCGCCCTCGCGGCGCTCCTGACGCGCAGCGGCTACCCGGTGGATAAGTCGCAGTTGTTCGGCAAGGTTTTCACGCACGACAGCGAAGCCAATCCGGACGCCATCGAAGTCGTGCTGCACCGCCTGCGCAAGAAGCTGGCCGGCAGCGACGTGCGCATCGTGACCGTGCGCGGGCTGGGCTACATGCTGGAAAGCGTGGCCAGCGAGTCCGCGGAACCCTAAGTGAGCCTGCGGATTCCCGGTTTGCCGCGCGTCGGCATCCGCGCGCTCCTTATCATCCTGCTGCTGCCTGGCGTGGTGGTGCTGCTGGTCATCGATAGCCTGAACGACTACCGCACCCTGGCCGAGATCACCAACGAGGCCTACGACAGCGCGCTGGTGGAACCGGCGCGGGTGCTTGAAAGCAGCTTGGAATTCACGCCCGACGGCAACCTGCAGGTGGCCACGCCGCTGTACGCGCAGGTCATGCTCGAATCCCGGGCGGGCCTGCGCAAGTATTTCCGCATCGAGGAAATCGATCCGCCCTTGCCCGACGGGGCGCCCGTGCCCCAGACGCAGGGCAAGACGCTGCTCGGCATGCCGGAAATGCCCCGTCCGCCTTCTTGGCCCCGCTCGAACGGCCAGCCCATCTTCTACGACGGCGTGTATCGCAACGACCCTGTGCGGGTCGTATCCGTCGTGCGCGATCTCTATTACCAGGGCCAGCATCGCCAGGTGCTGGTGGTGGTGGCTGAAAGCACCGGCAAGCGCATCGAAGCCGAGAACAATGCGCGGCGCCAGGAGATCCTGCGCGATTCGCGGATGCTGGCGCTGGTCGTGCTGCTGGTGTGGTGGGGCGTGTCGTGGGCATTGAAGCCCCTTCGCCGGCTGCAGGCCGACATCCGCAGCCGCCGCCCCGACGACCTGACGCCGCTGGATGCGTCGCGCGTGCCCAGCGAAGTCGCTCCGCTGGTGGAGGCCGTCAATCACCACATCGCCCGTTACCGGCGGGTGCTGGACGAGCAATCGGGCTTTCTTGCCGACGCCTCGCACCAGTTGCGCACGCCGCTTGCCATCATGCTGACCCAGGCGCAATACACGCTGCGCGAACGCGATCCGGCACGCGTGCGCGAGGGGCTGCGCGCCATCGTCGACCAGCTGGGGCGCACGCGCCGGCTGACCGAGCAACTGCTGTCGCTGGCGCACGCCAACCAGGCCGGCCAGACCCCGCGCCAGCTGCTCGACATGAACGCCGTGTCGCGCGAGGTCGTCCTGCAGTACCTGCCGCTGGCGCACGAAAAGCAGCAGGACCTGGGCTGGGTGCAGGCCGATGCCGAAGACGGCCAGGACACGCCGGTGCCGGTCTCCGGCAACGAAGCCGAGCTGCACGAAGCCCTGTCCAACCTCGTGCACAACGCCATTCATTACGCCCCGGTGGGCGCGCGCATCACGGTCTCTGTGTGCCGCGCTGACCACCGCGTGGAGGTCGCCGTCTCCGACAACGGCCCCGGCCTGGAGCCGGTCATGCGCACCCGCGCCTTCACGCGCTTCGAGCGCGTGGGCACCGACAAGCCGATGACGTCCTCCGGTTCCGGCTTGGGATTGGGCATTGCGCGCGCCTACGCGCGGCGCAACGAGGGCGACATCGAGCTGCGCGACGGCGAGCCCAATGACCAGGGCGGGGTCGGTCTCGCGTCGGTGTTGTGGCTGCCGGTGGCGCCCACCGTATCGCAGTATCCGCGGCCCGCCGAGGTCCAGCTCAAGGGCGATCAATAGCGCCCGCTTCTTCACCGTCCACTGCTTTTTTGCGCCAGACGCGTCTACCGGTCAGGGATAACCCCCGGATTCAGGAATGCGACAGCGCATAGAAAGCGGATTAGCAGCTTCCTTCCGTAATCTGCGATCCGGCCTGTCGTCAGAGGCCGGGCGCTGCCCGCTTCGAGCAGCGCATGAAAGGCCGGCGCTGTCCGGCACAAGGAAGGAGGACGGAAGTGAAAAAGACAATCAACAGAAAGGACTATTACGGCGGTGCGCTGATGGTCCTGATCGGTCTGGCCGCGATCTACGGCGGCACGGACTATCACATCGGCTCGCTCAGCCACATGGGTCCGGGATTCTTTCCCGCGGCGCTGGGCGGCCTGCTGGCGCTCACGGGCCTGCTGATCGCGATGTCGGCGCGCTCGGCCGAACCTTCGGCTCCCGCGCCCGCTGAAGGCCATCCCACCGGCATGCCGGACATCCGCGGCAGTGTCTGCATTCTGCTCGGCATCCTGGCCTTCCTGCTGCTGGGCCATTACGGCGGCCTGTTGCCCGCCACATTCGCCATCGTCTTCATCTCCGCGCTGGGCGACCGCACCAACACGATCAAGCAGGCCGTCCTGCTGTCGATCGCCATGTCCGCGATCGCGGTCGTCGTTTTCTGGTGGGCGCTGCAACTGCAGCTTCCGCTGTTCCGTTGGGGTTGAAGCGCCATGATTTCTCAAGCTTTGGTAGACCTTTGGTACGGCTTCGGCGTCGCGTTCCAATGGCACAACCTGATGTGGTCGTTCTTCGGCGTGCTGGTGGGCAACCTCATCGGCGTGCTGCCCGGCATGGGTGCGC
>JAEYVD010000720.1 GCA_023432075.1 Pseudomonadota bacterium
ACACGCAGCGCGAAGCCCGTCTTCGGAAGAGGCAGATTGTCCGGCCGTGCGCGCCGTGGCTAGATACCGGGCAAAGGAGGTGGACCATGAACCTGACCTGGACGCCGCAAGAGCGCCAATTCCGCGAGAGCGTGCGCGCCTTCGCCGCCGACAAACTGCCCGAGGACATCCGCGCCAAGGTGCTGCGGCACCAGCGGCTGGAACGCGACGACTACGTGCGCTGGCACAACGTCCTGGCCGACCAGGGCTGGGGCGCGCCGAACTGGCCGGTCGAACAGGGCGGCACGGGCTGGAACGCCTTGCAGCGCCTGATCTTCGAAGTGGAATGCTTCAAGGCGGGCGCGCCACGGCTGCTGCCGTTCGGCCTGTCGATGATCGGCCCCGTGCTGATGAAGTACGGCAGCGCGCAGCAGCAGGCCCGCTTCTTGCCGCGCATGATCCGCGTAGAGGACTGGTGGTGCCAGGGCTATTCCGAGCCCGGTTCGGGGTCGGACCTGGCGTCGCTCAAGACGCGCGCCGTGCGCGATGGCGACGAGTACGTCGTCAATGGCCAGAAGACCTGGACCACGCTTGCCCAATACGCCGACTGGATGTTCTGCCTGGTGCGCACCGACCCCGAGGCGCGCGCGCAACGCGGCATCTCCATGCTGCTTATCGACATGCGTTCGCCGGGCGTCACGGTGCGGCCGATTCGCACGCTGGACGGCGGTCACGACGTCAACGAGGTCTGGCTGGAAAACGTGCGCGTGCCGGCCGCCAATCTCGTCGGCGAGGAGAACCAGGGCTGGACCTACGCCAAGTACCTGCTGGGCCACGAGCGCACGGGCATCGCGGGCCTGGGCCACTGCCACCGCGAACTGGGCATCCTGAAGGACATGGCGGCGCGCGCGCAAACGCGCGGCAAGCCGCTCTTGCAGGACAGCCGCATGCGCGACCGCATCTCGCGCATCGAAGTCGACATCATGGCGCTGGAGATGCTGCTGCTGCGCGTGGCCGCCAGCAACGACGGCACGCCGGGCCCGGAGGCCTCGGTGCTGAAGATCCGCGGCTCGGAGATCCAGCAGGACCTGGCCATGTTGCAGATGGAGGTCGCGGGGCCGGACGCGTGGCCGTACGACCCGGACTGGATGGAGGCCGGCAATGCGTTTCATGGCCCGGGTCCGGAGATGGCCGCGGCCGCGGGCGCCGGTTACGCGGATATGCGCAAGACCTCGATCTACGGCGGCACGACCGAAGTGCAGAAGGGCATCATCGCCCGCCTGGTGCTGGGCGTGTAGGCCCGCCGCGCAACCTCGACAGGAACACGACGCATGGATTTCATCTACACCGAAGAACAGCGCATGCTGGCCGACAGCCTGCGCCGCCTGGTGGACCAGGCATGGACCTTTCCGCAGCGGCGAGCCCGGCAGGCCGCGGGCAAGCTGGACCGGCAGGCGTGGCAGGCGCTGGCCGAGCTGGGCGTGCTGGGCCTGAACATCTCGCAAGACCACGGCGGATTCGGCGAAGTGCCCGCCAGCCTGCTGCCGGTGCACGTCGAGCTGGGGCGGGGGCTCGTGTCCGAGCCGGTCATTCCGAGCGCGGTGATGGGCGCGGCGCTGGCCGACGCCTGCGGAGAGACAGCGCGCGGGCGCTGGCTGCCGGCCATTGCGTCGGGCGAGGCCATCGTCAGCGTGGCGTGGCAGGAGCCCGGCCGCCGTTACGCCGCCGATCCGCAGGACTGCCGCGCTGCTCGCGCTACCGAAGGCTGGCGGCTGGACGGGGCCAAGCATCTGGTGTGGCACGGCGCGGCCGCCGATGCGTGGTTCGTCAGTGCAAAGGGCGAGGACGGCCAGACGGTCCTGCTGGCGGTGCCCGCCGATGCCGCCGGCGTGCGTGTGACGGATACGCCCACGCTGGACGGCGCGCGCTGCGCGCGGCTGGACCTGGACGCGGTGCCCGTGCCCGCGCAGGCATTGCTGGCAGAAGGCGAGGCGGCCGACCATGCGCTGGCGCAGGCCTTGCAGTGGGGCACCGCCGCGCTGTGCGCGCACGCGGCAGGGGCGATGGAGCGCCTGCTGGAGATCACGGTCGATTACCTGAAGACCCGCCAGCAGTTCGGCCAGCCGCTGGCGTCGTTTCAGGCTTTGCAGCACCGGCTGGCCGAGATGCTGGTGGCCAAAGAGCTTGCGCTGTCGATGGCCTATGTGGCCGTCGCGGCGCTGACGGAATCCGACGCGGCGCAGCGGCGCCGCATGATCGCATCGGCCAAGCTCGAGGCCGCCCGCGCCGGGCGTCTGGTAGCGCAGCTGGCCGTGCAGTTGCACGGGGGCATGGGCATGACGGACGAACTGGAGGTGGGCGACTACTTCAAGCGGCTGACGGTCGTCGATCAACTGATGGGCGATACCGCCGAGCAACTGGCCGTTCTGGAGGAACTGGCATGAGCGCGCACGCACCGGCCTTCACGCAGATCCTGTTTACGCTGGATCGCGGCGTTGGCGTCATCACGCTGAACCGGCCCGAGCGCATGAACAGCTTCACCGAGGTGATGCACGGCGAGCTGTCGCGCGCGCTGGACCTGCTGGAAGGGCATCCGGGCCTGCGCGGGCTTGTGATCACGGGGGCCGGCCGCGGATTCTGCGCCGGGCAGGATCTGGGTGAACGCAAGCCCGCCGAGGACGGCTCGCGCCGGGACCTGAGCGTCATGCTGGAAAAATGCTACCGGCCGCTCATCAACCGCCTGCGCGCCATGCCCGTGCCGGTCGTGTGCGTCATGAACGGCGTGGCGGCCGGGGCGGGCGCAAGCCTGGTGCTGGCCTGCGACGTGGTGTTCGCGGTGGAATCGGCGCGCTTTGTGCAGGCGTTCAGCAAGATCGGCCTCTTGCCCGACGCGGGCGGCACGTGGTTCCTGCCGCGCCTGGTCGGATCGGCGCGCGCGATGGGGGCCGCGCTCTTCGGCGAACCGGTGTCGGCGGCGCAGGCGGAATCCTGGGGACTGATCTGGCGCGTCGTGCCCGACGCGGCGCTGGCGGACACGATCGGGCAGGTGACGGACACGCTGGCCGCGGGCCCCACGCGCGCCTATGCGGCCACCAAGGCGGCGCTGCAGGCGTCCAGCGGCAATACGCTGGCGCAGCAGTTCGATCTGGAATGCGGGCTGCAGCGCGAACTGGGGTACACCGACGATTACGTCGAAGGCATGCGCGCGTTCGCGGAAAAGCGGCCGCCGGCGTTCACGGGCAAATGAGACGCCGCGACAAAGCGGCGCCCTGGAAAACAAGGCGCGCGGGATTCAGGCTTGGCGCGGCGTCTGGATCTGATCGATGAGTTCGCGCGCGCAGCCAGGCAGGGCGTCGATGTCGCGCACCAGCAGCTTGCGTTCGCGCACCACCCACGGTTCGTCCAGTTCGACCACGCGCAGCTTGGTGTCCGACCCGTATCGGCGCGCCGCCGAGTCGGGAATGACGCCGATGCCCACGCCCGCCTGCACCATGCGGCAGATCGAGTCGAAGCTGTAGAGCTGGATGCGCTGCGGCAGGCGCTGGCCGATGCGTTCGAGCTGGTCGCGCAGAAAGGCCACCAGCGTGGAGCCTTCGTGCATGGTGATGAACGGGTAGCGCACGGCGTCCGCCAGTTTGACCTTGTCCTGGTCCTGCAGCGGATGGCCATTGGGCACGACCAGCACGAGGCGGTCGGTGCTGAAGTGGATGGTCTGCAATTCCGGCGCATCCACCGGCCCCGCGACGATGCCCAGGTCGGTGGTGCCGTCCAGCACGCCACGCACGATATCGCGGGTCAGGCGTTCCTGCAGGTCCACCGTGACGCCGGGGTGGCCCGACAGGAATTGCGCCAGGATGTCCGGCATGAATTCGGTGACGGCGGTGGTGTTGGCGAAGATGCGGATGTGGCCCGCGTCGCCGTCGGATTGTTCCTGGAAATCGTGCTTCAGGTGGTCCACCTGCCGCATGATGACGCGCGCGTGCTGCAAGAGTTTCTGCCCGGCGGGCGTGATCTCGACACCGCGGCTGTCGCGGTAGAGCAATCGGGAATTGAGCTGGTTCTCCAGCGCCTTGATTCGCACGCTGACCGCGGCCAGGGACAGATGCGCCCGCTTGGCCGCCTGCGTCAGGCTGGGGGATTCGGCGATGTGGATGAACAGTCGGAGGTCGGCAAGGTCGAAGTGCATGGTCCATATATTACGGC
>JAEYVD010000903.1 GCA_023432075.1 Pseudomonadota bacterium
CCAGCACGCCCAGCACCCGCGTCAGCAGATTGCCCAGCGGCAGGCGGCGGGCGGCGGGGTCGTCGCCCGTCACGCCTTCGATCATCGGGTTGATCGCCGTGCCCAGGTTGGCGCCCAGCACCAGCGCAAACGCCACGTGCGGCGCGACCATGTTGTGGCTGGCCAGCGACATCACCAGCACCACGACGGCCACGCTGGAATGCGCTGCCCAGGTGAAAGCGGCGGACAGCAGGACCGCGGCGACCGGCTGGGTCGACAGGGCGGCGAGGATCATGCCCAGCATGGGCGCGGTCTGGAACGGGGCGAAGAGTTCGACGAGCTGGTGCAGCGACAGCAGGAGCAGGCCCAGGCCGATGAAAACCCGGCCCAGGTCGCGGGTGCGGCCCGGCGGGTAGCGCCGGAACATCCAGACGCCCGCCAGGATCAGGATCGGGGCGAGTTCGGTCAGGTCGAACGACAGCAATTGGACGATCAGCGTGGTGCCCACGTTGGCGCCCAGCATCGCCGCCAGCGCCGGCACCAGGCCGACGACGCCGCCCGCGGCAAAGCCGGTGATCATCAGGCCGGTGGCGGTGCTGCTCTGCAACGCGGCGGTGATGCCCAGCCCGGCAAAAAATGCCCGCAGCCGGGTGCCCAGCGCGCGTCCCAACGCCGCGCCCAGTGCCGCCCCGAACGCGCGCTGCACGCCGGTTTGGACCATATGCACGCCCCAAAGCAGCAGCGCGACATAGCCGGCGAAGTCAAGCAGGGTAATAAGTCCAGACATGCAGGCGTTTTTCCGTTCTTTTTATGACAAGTAATAATTCTGTAATGATCGCATGCCGCGGCAGGCTTTGACACCCGGCGCGAAGATACAGGATACGCCGGGCGGGGCTTTGCTGCGTGCGCCCAGGCTCGCGCGTATCATTACCTGATTGTTTGTAGATGTCTTGGAGTTTGGCGTGGCCGTTTCCGTTTTCGATCTGTTCAAGATAGGCATTGGCCCGTCTAGCTCTCACACCGTGGGTCCGATGCGGGCGGCGCTGCTGTTTGCGCAAGGGCTGGAGCGCGACGGCCTCGTTCCGCGCGTGGCCAGCGTGCGGGCCGAACTGTACGGATCGCTGGGCGCCACCGGCAAGGGACACGGCACCGACAAGGGCGTGCTGCTGGGCCTGATGGGCGAGGCGCCGGATACGGTCGACCCCGCGGCCATCGCCGGCATGATCGCCTCCGTGCGCGCCAGCCGGCAGCTGCCGTTGCTGGGCAAGTATCCGCTGCCCTTCGTGGAAAAGGAACACATGATGTTCTACCGCCGCGAAGCCATGGCCGAACACCCCAACGGCATGAAGTTCCATGCGTTTGACGCCGACGGCCAGAGCCTGCGCGAGGCGCGCTACCTGTCGGTGGGCGGCGGGTTCGTCGTCACCGCCGGCGCCTCCAACAGCCAGGTCATCGCGGCGCACGACCAGTTGCCGTATCCGTTCCGCATGGGGCGGGAACTGTTGGCCATGTGCCAGGACAATGGTTTGACCGTCGCCCAGGTCATGATGCAGAACGAGCTGACCTGGCGCGATGCCTCGGAAGTCAATGCCGGCCTGGACCGCATCTGGCAGGTCATGCAGGACTGCGTGGCGCGCGGCTGCGGCATCAACTATCCGGAGGCGGACGGCGAGTTGCCAGGCCCGTTGCGCGTGCGCCGGCGCGCCCCCGAGCTCTACCGAAATCTCACCCAGCGCGCCGAGCGCACGCTGTCCGACCCGCTATCCGTCATGGATTGGGTCAACCTGTACGCGATGGCGGTCAATGAAGAGAACGCAGCGGGCGGCCGGGTGGTCACGGCGCCGACCAACGGCGCGGCGGGCATCATCCCGGCGGTGCTCCACTATTACGACCGCTTCGTGCCGGGCGCCAACCGCGAGGGCGTGCGCGACTTCCTCCTGACCGCGGCGGCGATCGGGCTGCTCTACAAGTACAACGCGTCGCTGTCCGGCGCGGAGGTGGGTTGCCAGGGCGAAGTGGGCGTGGCCTGTTCGATGGCGGCGGGCGGATTGGCGGCGGCGCTGGGCGGGTCGGTCGAGCAGGTGGAAAACGCGGCCGAGATCGGCATGGAGCACAACCTGGGCCTGACCTGCGACCCGGTTGGCGGACTGGTGCAGATTCCCTGTATCGAACGCAACGCCATGGCCTCGGTCAAGGCCGTCAACGCTGCCCGCATGGCGCTGCGGGGCGACGGCCAGCACTATGTGTCGCTGGATTCGGTCATCAAGACCATGCGCGAAACTGGCGCGGATATGAAGACCAAGTACAAGGAAACGGCCCGCGGCGGGTTGGCGGTGAACATCGTGGAGTGCTGAGCGATGGGATGCCGTGGTCGTTGTTGCTGCAACGCATCCGCGGCAAGGTCGCGGCGAGGTGTCTGACACCCTGGAGAGACGATCTCGGGCGTGTCGCAACCTCTAGAGGGTGTCAGACACCCATCCCCGCATCGACGTCAGATTTGCACGCAAAAAAGCCCGCCGAAGCGGGCTTTCTTGTGGCCGGGGGCCGATCAGATCACGCGAGCATTCTGCAGCGCGGCGATGCGGGCCGGGATCGGCGGGTGCGAGGCGAACATGGCCGCCAGGCCGCCCTTGCC
>JAEYVD010000200.1 GCA_023432075.1 Pseudomonadota bacterium
TGGGTCTGGTGGAACACGCGGGTGAAGTCCAGCCCTTGCGCCTTCCAGTGCTCCACGCCCGAACGCATGTCCAGCAGATCGGCGCGGCCGATCAGGTCGTCGAACTTGCGGATGCCCAGCTGGGCCATGATTTCGCGCACTTCCTCGGCGATGAAGAAGAAGAAGTTCACGACGTGCTCGGGCTTGCCCTGGAATTTCTTGCGCAGCGCCGGATCCTGCGTGGCCACGCCCACCGGGCAGGTGTTCAGGTGGCACTTGCGCATCATGATGCAGCCTTCCACGACCAGCGGCGCGGTCGCGAAGCCGAATTCGTCGGCGCCGAGCAGCGCGCCGATGACGACGTCGCGGCCGGTCTTCATCTGGCCGTCGGCCTGCACGCGGATACGGCTGCGCAGGCGGTTCAGCACCAGCGTCTGCTGCGTTTCGGCAAGGCCCAGTTCCCACGGCGTGCCCACGTGCTTGATGGACGACACCGGCGAGGCGCCCGTGCCGCCGTCATGGCCGGCGATCACGACGTGGTCGGCCTTGGCCTTGGCCACGCCCGCGGCCACCGTACCCACGCCGACTTCGGACACCAGCTTGACCGAGATCGAGGACTTAGAATTGACGTTCTTCAGGTCGTGGATCAGCTGCGCCAGATCTTCGATCGAGTAGATGTCATGGTGCGGCGGGGGCGAGATGAGGCCCACGCCCGGCACCGAATAACGCAGCTTGGCGATGTATTCCGACACCTTGTGGCCAGGCAGCTGGCCGCCTTCGCCGGGCTTGGCGCCCTGCGCCATCTTGATCTGGATCTGGTCGGCGGACGACAGGTACTCGGCGGTCACGCCGAAACGGCCCGAGGCCACCTGCTTGATCTTCGAACGCAGCGAGTCGCCCTTCTTCAGTTCGACGTCGGCTTCGATGCGGTCCGTGCCCAGCACCGAGGCCAGCGTGTCGCCGTCCTTGATGGTGCTCTTGCCTTCGCGCATTTCGGCGCGGTAGCGCAGTTCGTCCTCGCCGCCTTCGCCGGTGTTGGACTTGCCGCCGATGCGGTTCATGGCCACGGCCAGCACCGAGTGCGCTTCGGTCGAGATCGACCCCAGCGACATGGCGCCGGTGGCAAAGCGCTTGACGATTTCCTTGGCCGGCTCGACGTCGTCCAGCGGAATGGCGCGCGACGGGTCAAAGCGGAATTCGAACAGGCCGCGCAGCGTCATGTGACGGCGGCTCTGGTCGTTGATGATCTGCGCGTACTCTTTGTACGTGCGGTAGTTGTTGGCGCGCGAGGCGTGCTGCAACTTGGCGATCGAATCCGGCGTCCACATGTGCTCTTCGCCGCGGACGCGGTAAGCGTATTCGCCGCCGGCGTCCAGGTCGTTGGCAAGCACGGGGTCGGCGCTGAAGGCGGCGCGGTGCTGGCGCAGCGCTTCCTCGGCAACCTGGAAGATGCCGATGCCTTCGATGTTCGAGGCGGTGCCGGTGAAGTACTTGTTCACCAGGGCGCTTTGCAGGCCCACGGCTTCGAAGATCTGCGCGCCGGTGTAGGACATGTACGTGGAAATGCCCATCTTGGACATGACCTTGTTCAGGCCCTTGCCCAGCGCCTTGATGTAGTTCTTCACGGCCTTTTCGGGGTCATTCATCTTGCCCAGCGATTCGAGCGCCAGGTAGGGGTGAATGGCTTCGGCGCCGTAGCCGCCCAGCAGCGCGAAGTGGTGCACTTCGCGGGCCGAGCCGGTCTCGACGACCAGGCCCGTGTTGGTGCGCAGGCCGGCGCGGATCAGGTGCTGGTGCACGGCCGAGGTCGCCAGCAGCGCGGGGATGGCCACGCGCTCGCTGTCGACCAGGCGGTCCGACACGATCAGGATGTTGTAGCCGCTGCGCACCGCATCGACGGCGCGCGCGCACAGGGCCGCCACGCGGGCTTCGATGCCCTCGGGACCCCAGGCGGCGGGATAGGTGATGTCCAGCTCGAAGCTGCGGAATTTCTTGCCCGTGACCTGGTCGATGTCGCGGATCTGCGCCATCGCGGCAAAGTCCAGCACCGGTTGCGAGACTTCCAGGCGCAGCGGCGGATTGACGTTGTTGATGTCCAGCAGGTTCGGCTTCGGACCGATGAAGGACACCAGCGACATCACCAGCTGTTCGCGGATGGGGTCGATCGGCGGGTTCGTGACTTGCGCAAACAACTGGCGGAAGTAGTTATAGAACGGCTTGGCGCGGTCCGACAGCACGGCCAGCGGGGCATCGTTGCCCATCGAGCCGATGACTTCCTCGCCGGTCGAGGCCATGGGTTCCAGAATGAACTTGTAGTCTTCCTGGGTCCAGCCAAAGGCTTGCTGGCGGTCCAGCAGCGACACGGCCGATTGCGTGGCCACGGCCACCTGGCGCGGCGCGGGCAGCGATTCCAGCTTGATCTGCAGGCGTTCGATCCACTGGCGGTACGGACGGCTGTTGGCCAGTTGCAGCTTGATTTCGGCGTCGTCGATGATGCGGCCCTGTTCCAGGTCGATCAGGAACATCTTGCCCGGCTGCAGGCGCCACTTCTTGACGATGCGGTTTTCGGGGATCGACAGCGTGCCGGCTTCCGAGGCCAGGATGACCATGTCGTCATCGGTGACCAGATAGCGGGCGGGACGCAGGCCGTTGCGGTCCAGCGTGGCGCCAATCTGGCGGCCATCAGTGAACGCGACCGCGGCCGGGCCGTCCCACGGCTCCATCATGGCGGCGTGATATTCGTAGAAAGCACGGCGGCTTTCGTCCATCTGCGTGTGCTGTTCCCAGGCTTCCGGGATCATCATCATCATGGCGTGGGCCAGCGAGTAGCCCGAATTCACCAGCAGTTCCAGGCAGTTGTCGAACGTCGCGGTGTCCGACTGGCCTTCGTAGACGATGGGGTAAAGCTTCTTCAGGTCGTCGCCCAGCACGGCCGACTGCATCATGCCTTCGCGGGCGCGCAGCCAGTTGAAGTTGCCCTTGACCGTGTTGATTTCGCCGTTGTGGGCAATCATGCGGTACGGGTGGGCCAGGGGCCAGGCAGGGAACGTGTTGGTCGAGAAACGCTGGTGAACCAGCGCCAGCGCGGACACCGTGCGGGTGTCGGCCAGGTCGCGGTAGTAGCGGCCAACCTGATCGGCCAGCAGCAGGCCCTTGTAGACCACGGTGCGCACCGAGGCCGAGGGCACGAAGTATTCCTTGCCGTGCGCCAGATGCATGTTCTGGATGGCGTGGCTGGCGGTCTTGCGGATCACGTAAAGCTTGCGTTCCAGCGCGTCCGGCACCATCACATCGGCGCCGCGGCCGATGAAGAGCTGGCGGATCACCGGTTCGCAGTCACGCACGGTGGGCGACATGGGCATGTCGACGTCCACCGGCACGTCGCGCCAACCCAGCACGACCTGGCCTTCGGCGCGGACCGAGCGCTCCAGTTCCTGTTCGCAGGCCAGGCGCGAAGCCGTTTCCTTGGGCAGGAACACCATCGCCACGCCGTACTCGCCGGGCGGGGGCAGGATGATGCCTTGCTGGCTGAGCTCGTCGCGGTACAGCGTGTCCGGGATCTGAATAAGGATGCCCGCGCCGTCGCCCATGAGCTTGTCGGCCCCGACCGCGCCGCGGTGATCCAGGTTTTCCAGGATCTTCAGACCCTGCTGGATGATCGCGTGGCTTTTCTTGCCCTTGATATGGGC
>JAEYVD010000263.1 GCA_023432075.1 Pseudomonadota bacterium
CGCACGCTGACCGCGGCCAGGGACAGATGCGCCCGCTTGGCCGCCTGCGTCAGGCTGGGGGATTCGGCGATGTGGATGAACAGTCGGAGGTCGGCAAGGTCGAAGTGCATGGTCCATATATTACGGCGTGGCGCCGGGGGGCGGCCATTCGGGATAGGGATCGATTTGCGACGGCCAGCCGGGGCGCGGATGGCCGATTCAGGCGCAGCAAACCCCGCCTTGAGGAAAAACGAATTCACAGCGCAGACGGCTTGCGGGCATGCTTCAGTCTGTAAAAACACCACCAGAGGAACTCCGCATGACATCTACAGATCCGGCCGCATGGATCGGCAGCGGCGAGCGCAAGGCGGACGCCATGGATCCCGGCCACGCCGCGCGTATCGCCGCCACGTTGGGCGGACCGGTGCCGGCCGAGGGAGACGACCTGCCGCCGTTGTGGCAATGGGCGTTCTTCATCGCCACGGTCGGCATGGATGGATTGGGGACGGATGGGCATCCCTCGCGCGGCGGGTTCTTGCCGCCAGCGCAGGACCGCAATCGCATGTGGGCCGGCGGCCGGGTGGAATTCCGCCAGCCGCTCAAGGTCGGCGTGCCGGCCGAGCGCGTGTCCACCGTGGCCGAGGTCAAGGAGAAGGCGGGCCGCACCGGCGCGTTGCTGTTCGTGACCGTGCGCCATGAATACCGGCAGTCTGGCGAGGTTGCGATCCTGGAAGAGCAGGACATCGTGTACCGCCAGCCCACGCCGCCCAAGCTGACGGGCAGCGAACCCGCACCGCACGCTGAATGGCGCGACACGGTCAACCCCACGTCCGTCCTGCTGTTCCGCTATTCGGCAGTCACGTTCAATGGCCACCGCATCCATTACGACCATCCCTACGTCACCGGCGTCGAAGGCTATCCCGGCCTCGTCGTGCACGGTCCGCTCATCGCCACCGAGATGGTTGCCGCATTTGTTCGCGCCCATCCCAAGGCCCGTCTCACGCACCTGGCCTACCGCGGCTTGCGCCCGCTGATTTCCCCCGCGCCTTTCCAGGTTGCCGGCCGCCTGTCCGAGCCGGGCGTCGCCCAGCTTTGGGCCGAGCAGGACGGCACGCTCGCCCACCAAGCCGAATTGAGGTTCACCGAATGAACATGCAGGCCTCCCGCCCGCTGGACGGCATCACCGTCGTCAGCCTGGAACACGCCATCGCCGCGCCTTTCTGCACCCGCCAGTTGGCGGACATGGGCGCACGCGTCATCAAGATCGAACGTCCCGGCACGGGCGACTTCGCCCGCGGCTACGACGAGCGCGTGCGCGGGCTGTCCTCGCACTTCGTCTGGACCAACCGCTCCAAGGAGAGCCTGACGCTGGACCTGAAGCGCGACGAAGCGGCCGGGATCATGGACCGCCTGCTGCAATCGGCCGATGTGCTGGTGCAGAACCTGGCGCCCGGCGCCGCCGCGCGTCTGGGACTGTCCTTCGAGGCGCTGCACGCGAAGCATCCGCGCCTGATCGTCTGCGACATCTCGGGCTACGGCGAAGGCGGTCCCTACCAGGACAAGAAGGCCTATGACCTGCTGATCCAGAGCGAAAGCGGCTTCCTGTCGGTCACCGGCACGAAGGACGATCCGGTCAAGGCGGGGTGTTCCATCGCGGACATCGCCGCCGGCATGTACGCGTATTCGGCAATCTTGAACGCGCTGCTGCTGCGCCAGCGCACTGGCGTGGGCAGCCGCCTGGACGTCTCCATGCTCGAAAGCATGGTCGAGTGGATGGGCTTTCCGATGTACTACGCCTTCGACGGCGCGGCGCCGCCCGTGCGCGCGGGCGCGGCCCACGCGTCCATCTATCCGTACGGGCCGTTCCCGGTGGGCGGCGGGTCGACCATCATGCTGGGCCTGCAAAACGAACGCGAATGGCGCGTCTTCTGCGCTCAGGTTCTGCGCCAGGCCGATCTGGCCGAAGACCCGCGCTTCATTTCCAACTCGCTGCGTACCGCCAACCGCGACGCCCTGCGCGCGCTCATCGTGGCGGCGTTCGCGGACCTGTCCATCGAGCAAGTGACGCAGCGCCTGGAAGACGCGCAGATCGCCAATGCCCGCGTCAACGACATGGCGGGCGTGTGGGCGCATCCGCAATTGCAGGCGCGCCAGCGCTGGAGCGAGGTCGACAGCCCGGCCGGCGTGCTGCCGGCGCTGCTGCCGCCCGCCAGCAGCAACGCGTTCGCGCCGCGCATGGGCGCGGTGCCTGCGGTGGGCCAAAACACCGATGCGGTGCTAGCATCTCTGGGATACGCGTCGGATCAGGTGGCGCAGTTCCATGCCTCGGAGGTCGTGTGACACATCCCGTCGTTCGTAGCGCCCTGTTTGTGCCGGCCTCGCGGCCCGAGCGCATCCCCAAAGCGCTGGCCGCCGGTGCGGACGCCGTCATCGTGGACCTGGAAGACGCCGTGGAACACCTGGCCAAGGCGTCGGCCCGCGAAGCCCTGTGCGACTTCCTGGGCATGCATCGCGAGGCCCGCCTCTGGGTTCGCATCAACGACGCCTCCACCTCCTGGCACGACGATGATCTGAAGGCCTGCCGCGGCAAGGCCGGCGTGGCGGGCATCCTGCTGCCCAAGGCCGAAAGCATGATGCAGGTGCGGCACGCGGCGCAGGCCGGCTGTCCGGTGATCCCCATCCTTGAAACCGCGCAGGGCATTCTCAATGCCGCCGAGATCGCCGCGACCCCCGGCGTCGCGCGGCTGGCGTTCGGCAGCCTGGACTACGGCCTGGATCTGGGCCTGACGCCCGACACGCCGGGCGCCGAGACGGTGCTGGACCACGCGCGGGTGCAGGTGCTGCTCCACACGCGCGCGGCGGGTCTGGCGCCTGCGCTGGACGGCGTTTTTCCGGGCGTGCAGGATCAGGCGGGCCTGGCGGCCGCCGCGGGCCGCGCGCAGCAGATGGGGTTCGGCGGGATGCTGTGCATCCATCCCACGCAGGTTCCGGTCATTCATGCCGCGTTCGTGCCGGCGCAGCAGGAACTGGACTGGGCGCGGCGCGTTGTCGCCGCGCACCGCGACACGGCCGCGGGCACGTTCATGCTGGATGGCAAGATGGTCGACGCGCCCGTCATCGCACGGGCGCGTCTGGTGCTGGCGCAGGCGGGCGAGTCCGCGCGCGGCTGATTCTCGCGCCGGCGCCTCGTCCAGACCACACCGAGGCGCCCCGCGCGCAACTGACAGGGCGGGCCCATGGGCGAGGCGCTTTTTATCGGACATACCTACATCGACGTAACCGTGCTGGCCGACGAATGGCCCACGGGCGACCAGAAAAGCGTGGCGCGCGATTACGCGGTGTCTTTCGGCGGTAATGCGGTCACGGCGGCCTTTGCCTGCGCGCGGCTGGGATTGCCGCCCGATCTGATCTGTTCCCTGGCGCCCGACTGGCTGGGGCACATGTACACGGACATGGCCGCCGCGCATGGCGTCACGCTGCACGCGCGGCACGTGCGGCGGTCGTCGCTGTCGTTCATCATGCCCAACAACGGCAAGCGCGCCATCCTGCGCGCCCGCGATGCCGA
>JAEYVD010000275.1 GCA_023432075.1 Pseudomonadota bacterium
GTGCGCGGCACGACCAGCCGCGAGATCGTCGACATGGCCCGCGCCGCCGGCGCCAACAAGGTGTACTTCGCCTCGGCCGCGCCTCCGGTGCGCTTCCCCAACGTGTACGGCATCGACATGCCCACGCAGAGCGAGCTCATCGCCACCGGCCGCACGGACGAGGAAATCGCACGCGCCATCGGCGCCGACAGCCTGGTCTACCAGGACCTGCATGACATGCAGCAGGCCGTGCGCGACATCAACCCCAAGCTGACGCGCTTCGAGGCCTCGTGCTTCGACGGCCAGTACATCACCGGCGACATCACGCCCGAGTACCTGGCCCGTCTGGGGCAATCGCGCTCCGAGCCCGGCACGGACGAAGGCGCGGGTGGCCTGCGCTTCAACATGGGGCACACCTCCGACGACGCCTGATTGCCCCTGGCGTTGCGCGCAGAACAAAATGCCGTCCCTCGGGACGGCATTTTTTTGGCCAATCATGGGGGCGGTCTAGCCCTTCGCCTCCCACAGCGGCGTGCGCGTGGCCTCCAGATGCGTCAGGTACAGGCGCAGGTCGAATTCGTACTGATGATAGTGCGGCTCCATGCGCAAACACATGTTGTAGAAGGCTTTGTTATGGTCCTTCTCCTTCAGGTGCGCCAGCTCGTGCACGGTGATCATCTTCAGGAATGGCGCGGGCACGTTCTTGAACAACGTCGCCACCCGGATCTCGTGCTTGGCCTTGAGCTTGCCGCCCTGCACCCGCGAAATGTAGGTGTGCTGGCCCAGCGCGTGCTGAATCACATGGATCTTGCTGTCGAACGCGACCTTGTTGATCTGGTCGCCATTGCGCATGTGGGCGTTCTTCAGCTCGGTCACGTACTGGTACAGCGCCTTGTCGGTGCGCACGTCGTGCGCGCCTTCCGGATAGCGCGCCAAGAGGGCCGCGCCCAGCTTGTCCTGGTCGAGCAGCTTCTGGGCCTGCGCCAGCAGCGGTTCCGGATAGCCGGCCAGGTATTTCAGTGTCTGCATGTGCACGCCGCGTTCACGCGCGGCCGCGCCTGAACGCCACCGGCAGCGCCATGAAGAACAGGATCACAAAGAGCGCCAGGCTCCACAGGGCATATTCAATGCCCAGCACCGGCACCTTGGCGTCCATGCAGGTGGCGTAGATGCCGAACAGCGACGGGATGGCGCTTTCCAGGCCACTGCCGGTCATGAAGCGATCGGCAAACGTCTGGTCGCACGAGAGCATGTTGGCGGCCACGGTGTACTGGTACCAGGCGGCCACGATGCCGGACAGCGACAGCAGGGCGGCCAGAAATCCGCAGATCCGCGTCAGGGCGCGTCCGCCGCCAAAGCCGCCCACCAGGGCGACGACGCCGATCACGAGGTAGATCAGGCGCTGAAACACGCACCAGGCGCAGGGCGGCATGTCGAAGACGTGCTGGGACACGAGGGCGATGCCGACCGCGCCAAAGGAGAAGAGGGCGATCAGGCGGAGCAGGCGTTCTGAGCGAGAGGTCATTGTTGCGTTGGAATGGGTTAAACGAGGCCGGCGCGACGGCCGGCCATGCTTAGGCCTTCGGGACGGGAATTGGTTGCATCACCTGGGTCAGCACGCCCAAAAGGAGTTCCCGGGCGCCCTCCCAGAAGATCTGCACCCCCAGGCACAGCATGATGAAGGCCGACAGCCGCATGAAGACAGCGGTGCCATTGTCGCCCAGGCGGTGCAGCATCTGGGCCGCAAAGCGCAGGCAGACATACAGCGTCAAGGAAACGACGATGATGCCCGGAATGGAGCCGGCCAGGCGCACCAGGCTCAATGCGTGATTCTGGTCGCGCAGCGAGACGCCGACCGTGATGGCGGCCGCGATGGAGCCGGGACCGCAGCTGATGGGAAAGGTCAGCGGATAGAACGCGCGGGCCTTGGCCATTTCGGGCGTGAACGATTCGGCCATGCGGGCGACGCGTTCGGTGTCGGCATCCGGCGAGTTCACCAGCCGCCAGGCGCTGGCGATCACCAGCATGCCCCCGCCCACGCGCACGATCGATAGCGAGATGCCAAAGAAACTGAGAAGCACGTTGCCCGCCACCATGGCCACGATCAGCATCAGGCACACGTTGATGGCGACACGCTTGGCCAGCACCACCCGCGTGGCCGAGGATGCGCCTTCGGTCAGCGACAGAAAGATGGGGGCGATTGCGGGCGGATTCAGGAACGGCAGCAGCGTGGCCAGCGCGAAGAAAAAGCTGCCACCGAAAACGCGCAGATAGTCATTGAGCTGCATGGGAGCGAGCATCGCCTGGCCGAAAACCCGGATTGTATGCGGTCCGGGCGGGGTCTGGCGATGCGGGCTCAGGCGGCGCGCTGCTGGGCCTCGTCGCCCGAAAGCGCGTCCAGGATGTCGCGTTCGAACTGCATCTGGCTGCGCGGGCGCGCCAGCGCGGATCCGTCCACGATAAACACGTCCTCGACACGGTCGCCCAGCGTCATGATCTTGGCCATCAGCAGGTTGACCTCGTGGCGGGCAAAGACGCGTGCCAGGGCGTGCAGCAGGCCGGGGCGGTCGGTCGCCGTGACGGACAGGCGCCACGACGTGCTGCGCTCGTCCGGCTGCAGTTCCGCCTGCGGCATGACCGGAAACACGCGCGACACGCGCGACTGCCGGCCGCGGCCATACCAGCCGCCGCGCCCGGGCTGGGCCTGTGCGGCTGCCTGCGGGTCCTTCAGGCGCTCGGCCAGTTCGTGCTCGACCAGCGTGGCCTGCGCCCGCAGGTCACTGGCGCCTTCCGGCAGCAGCACGATGAAGCTGTCCAGCGCCCAGCCATGGCGTGTCGTGTGGATGCGCGCGTCCTGAATGGACAGGGATTTTGCGTCGAAATACCCGCAGATGGCCACGAACAGGTCGGGGGCATCGCGCGTGTAGAC
>JAEYVD010000328.1 GCA_023432075.1 Pseudomonadota bacterium
TCTGGATCGCGCTGTCCGGGTGGATGCCGACGAATTGGTAGGCATCGACGAGGTCGGCAAAGTGCGCGGTCTTCTGCGCGGCAAGCGGGTGGTCCAGCGACGTGACCACGGTGAGCTCGTCGCGAAAAAGCGGCGTGACGTCCAGGCCTTCGACGTCGATGTTGCCCGCCACGAGGCCCAGGTCCGCCGCGCCTGCGCGGATGGCGATGACGATGTCGCCGGAGATCTTTTCCTCAAGCTCGACGTCGACGTCGGGGTTGTCGGACAGGAACGTGGACAGCGCATCGGCCAGGAAGGAGTTGGTGGCGGTGGTGTTGGCCAAGAGGCGCAGGCGTCCCTTCAGGCCGCTGGCGTAAGGCTGCAGATCCGCGTTCAGGCACTCAAGCTGGCGAAAGACGGCGTTGGCGTGCTTGAGCAGCACCTCGCCTGCCGGCGTCAGCGCCACGCCCGTGGCCATGCGCACCAGCAGCCGGGCCTTGAATGCCTCTTCCATGTGCTTGACCCGCGCGCTTGCCGCCGGCAAGGACAGGAAAGTGCGTTCCGCAGCACGGGTCAGATTGAGTGTTTCGCCCACGTTCAGAAACAAACGCAGGTCCGTCAGATCATGTCTCATGTTCCACCACGCAGAAGGGGGGCATTTCTAATTTTGAATTCTTCGAATGCCGGGTCGAATCTACCATGAGGCCATGCCCATCAACCAGACAGGTTGATGCGGAACTGTTTTCCACACACGGCGTGCGCGCCGCAGCACAGGAGTCAGAGGCAATGAGCGGCTTGGTATCCGGAAAGGTGGTGATCGTGACGGGCGCGGGCGGAGGAATCGGCCGCGGCGTGGCGCTAGCGATGGCCGAGGCGGGCGCGAAGGTCGTGGTCAACGACATCGGCGTCTCGCTCACGGGCGAAGGCGGGGCGGACGGTCCCGCGCAGGCGGTCGTCAAGGAAATCGTGGATGCGGGCGGTGCGGCCGTCGCCAACACCGACAGCGTGGCGGCGTACGACAGCGCAAGCCGCATCGTGCAGACGGCCATCGATGCATTCGGCCGCGTCGATGCCGTGATCAACAACGCGGGCAATCTGCGCGACCGGGTTTTCCACAAGATGAGCGAAGATGAATGGCGCCAGGTGATCGATGTGCACCTGAACGGCTCGTTCTACATGAGCCGCGCGGCCGCGCCCTACTTTCGCGAACAGGAATCGGGCGCCTTCGTGCACATGACCTCCACGTCGGGACTGATCGGCAACTTCGGCCAGGCCAACTACGCGGCGGCCAAGCTGGGCATCGTGGCGTTGTCCAAGTCGATCGCGCTGGACATGGCGCGCTACAACGTGCGCTCGAACTGCATCGCGCCGTTTGCCTGGAGCCGCATGACCAGTTCGATCCCCGCGGAAACAGACGAAGAGAAGGCGCGCGTCGAAAAGCTGAAGAAGATGGAAGCCGGCAAAGTGGCGCCCATGGCCGTGTTCCTGGCCAGCGACGCGGCCAGCGAGATCACGGCGCAGATCTTTGCCGTGCGCGCCAACGAAATCATGCTGATGAGCCAGCCGCGGCCCTTGCGCACGGTGCATCACGGCGAAGGCTGGACACCGGAGCGTATTGCCGAGATCGCGGCGCCCGCCATGCGCAAGCACTTCTACGCGTTGGAGCGTTCGCCCGACGTGATCGATTGGGATCCCATCTGAGGCCACCACATGCCGTTGGACTATGCAACCGTGAAGGACTGGCGCTTTGACGACGTGCGCCAGCGCTACGACCAGAAGGACACGATGCTGTATGCGCTGGGCATCGGCCTGGGGCAGGACCCCGAAGACACCGGCCAGCTTCGTTATGTGTACGAGAAAGACCTGCGCACGTTTCCGACGATGAGCGTGATCCTGGGCTATCCGGGATTCTGGGTCAGCGACCCGCGCTCGACGGTGGACTGGGTGAAGGTCGTGCATGGCGAGCAGCGGCTGACGCTGCATGCGCCGCTGCCGGTGGCGGGCGTCGTCACGGGCAGGACGCGCAACACGCACGTCATCGACAAGGGCGCGGACAAGGGCGCCATCATCGTCAGCGAACGCACGCTGCACGACGAAGACGGCCAGTGCCTGGCGACGCTGCAATCCAGCACGTTCTGCCGCGGCGACGGCGGCTTTGGCGAGGGCGACACCAGCCCGCAGGCGCTGCCCGCCGCCCCCGATGGCGACCCCGATTCGCGGTGCGAGCTGCGCATTCCGCCCAGCGCGGCGCTGCTGTACCGATTGAACGCGGACCGCAATCCGCTGCACGCCGATCCCGACGTGGCGCGTCAGGCGGGTTATCCCCGGCCCATCCTGCATGGCCTGTGTTCGTACGGCGTTGCCGCGCACGCTCTCGTCAGGACGTATTGCGACTACGACGCCGCGCGGCTCTCCAGCCTGAACACGCGCTTTTCGGCGCCCGTCTATCCGGGCGAGACCCTGCAATGCGATATGTGGCGCATGCCGGACGGCCAGATCCGCTTCATCGCCCGCGCCAAAGAGCGCGGCATCGTGGTGATGAGCCACGGCACCGCGACGGTGCAATCATGACGCGCCCGCCACCGCTTGAAGGCATCCGCGTGCTGGACCTGTCGCGCATCCTGGCCGGCCCGTGGTGCACGCAGAACCTTGCCGACCTGGGCGCCGACGTAATCAAGATCGAACGCCCCCGCGTGGGCGACGACACCCGCGCGTGGGGGCCGCCCTACCTGAAGGACGGCAACGGCCAGGACACCAACGAATCGGCCTATTACCTCAG
>JAEYVD010000294.1 GCA_023432075.1 Pseudomonadota bacterium
GAACGGGCCCGGATCGCGGCCGGCCAACCGGGCCGCGAGCACGTTCAGATGCGTGTGCCAGCCGCCCGCCACGTCGACCATGTCGTCCCGGGTGGCAAGCTTGCGGTGGGTGAGGACGAGCAGGGCGGAATCTGCTTTGGGGGACAGTTCGAACATCACCTCGGATGGCGCGCCCGCGGATCCGCCCCAGGTGTAACTCAAGAGGTGCGGCGGTTCGCACCGGGTGATGAGGCCTTGCGTGGTGAGGCCTTCCTCGTAGGGCTTGTAGGCCTCGGGCGTCGGTTCGCGCACGGAGGACAGGTCGGCATGCAGGAACCGCAGCGTGACGCCGCCCCCTTCCATCAGGTCCATGTCGCCTGAAGCCAACCACTGGCCGCGCTTGTCGGATTCGGTCAGCCAGGCCCACACCTCGTCCACGCTGGCCGGCAGCGTGCGCGTGAAACGCAGGGTGGTGGGATCCAGTACGACGCCAAAGTCGCTCATATCAGTCTCCTGTGAAGTCCGGAGCCGGACGTGGGTTCATCTTCCGTGTGAAAAGGTCAGTGGCGGCACCTGCGGATCGTGCTCGGGCGCTTCGTCCATGGCGCCGGGATGCTGGGGCAGCGCATCCGTGATGTCGTACCACGGCGCCTTGCTGGCGACGTGGTAATGCGCCTCGGGCTTGACGCCCGGATCGTCGTCCAGCGGGCCCAGCGGCAGGCCGTAGACGTCGGGCGTCTGGTCAAAGCGGCTGAGCAGGGGCGTGCCGCAGGCCTCGCAGAAGCCCCGGTAGTTGCCGGGCGACGAGGCGTACCAGGTCACGTGGTCTTCCCCCTGGGTCCACGCAAAATCCTTGGACTGGACCGTTGCGCGGCTGCGGAAGGCCGCGCCATGCGTCTTGCGGCACATCACGCAATGGCAGTTCAGGGCATCGGTGAGCGGACCGTTGATCTCGTAGGCGACACGGCCGCAGAGGCAGGAACCTTTGATCATGATGAGCGCCGGGCAGGTTGGGGGAATAACCCCAATATACCCGCGGCGCCGGGCGTCGGCTCCCGCTTTTGCGCCGGATGTCTTTCAGATCGTTGCTGCGTCGGGGTTCCCGCCGGATGCCGGGCAACGCGCGGCATCTGGGCCGGGCAGCGGTCAGGCGGCGCGCTGTGCCGCCTGCAGCGCCTGGAACGCGGGCAGGGCCAGGAGGGCCGCCAGCCGTGCCGCGTCAATGTCCGCCTGCGTCACCGCGGCGCGCGGCATCAGGAAGTTGACGGTGCCCAGGCAGGTGCCGTCATAGACAACCGGCACGTTGATGACGGATTTCAAGCCCAGTTCGCGGATGGCGTCGTGGTCATTGAAAAACTCGCGGATGGCGTCCTCGCCCTGGCCGACGAACACCTGCTGCTCCAGCAGGACGTGCCGGCCCCAGGCCGTGCCGGTCTTGTCCTTGCTCCCGCCCGGCGGGTAGGCCTGCGGGTTCGAGCTATACAGCCGCACCACGCGCATCGCGCTGGCGTCGTAACGATTCACGGTGCACAGCGTGTGCGCGAGGGCGAGGCCGGCGTAGGCATCGATGGCCTGAAAGGCCGCCTGCGCATTGCCCTGCGCGTACGCCTGGCCGATGGCTTGCACGCCCGTGGCGGCCGGGCTGAGGGCGCTGTCCGTCATTCCGCGGTGATGCCCAGTTCTTTGATCAACTTGCCGTACTTGTCGGCGTCGCGCGCCAGGATCTGGCCGAACTGCTCGGGCGTGGTGTCGGTCAGCAGCACGCCCATGTCGCCCATCTTCTTGATGACATCGGGCCGCTTCAGAATCACGTTGATCTCGCGGTTCAGCCGGGCCGTCAGTTCGGGCGGCATGCCGGCCGGGCCAAACGCGCCATACCAGACCGCCAATTCATAGCCCGGCAGCGTTTCGGCCACGGTGGGCACATCGGGCAGCAGCGGCGAGCGCTGTTCTTCCGTGACGGCCAGCAGCTTGAGCTTGCCCGACTGCACGTGCGGCAGCGTCTGCGTGCCGGCGCTGAAGAGCACCTGCGTGCGCCCGGCCACGGTGTCCAGCACCGCAGGCGCGCCGCCGCGGTAGGGGATGTGCATCATCTTCACGCCGGCGGCCTTCTCGAACAGGACGGCGCTCAGGTGGTTGGTGGAGCCCTGGCCCGCCGAGGCGTAGGCCACGTTGTCGGGATTGGCCTTCGCGTAGGCGATGAATTCCTTCAGGTTCGAGGCCGGCACCGACGGATGCACCACCATCGTGTTGGTCACGAGGGCCAGCTCGGCGATCGGCGTGAAGTCCTTCACGCCGTCGAACGGCATGTTGGAATAGAGCGCCTGGTTCATCGTGTGGGTGCTCATCGAGCCCACCAGCAGCGTGTAGCCGTCCGGCTTGGCGCGCGCCACGAACGCCGTGCCGATGTTGCCGGACGCGCCCGAACGGTTTTCGACGATCACGGGCTGGCCCAGCGATTGCGTGAGGCCTTCGGACAACACGCGCGCCAGGATGTCCGTGGAGCCGCCGGCCGCCCACGGCACGACCAGCGTGATGGGCTTTTCGGGCCACGCGGCCTGCGAAAGCGCGGGCGCGGCCATCGCCAGCCCCAGCGCGAACGTGCGCAGCAGTCGTTTGAGTTGCAGTGTCATGGTGTTTACCCCTTGCGTAGTGTCCGGCTTCTGAGAGCCGGTCGAAAGAAAAAGTGATTCAGCGGCCGACGGCGTATCCCTGCATGCCACGGGGATTGGCGGCGGCGCGCAGCAGCAGGCGTCCGCCCGCGGCGGGTTCGCGCGTGCAGGCGCTGATGCGGCCTTCGGACCAGTCCGGTCCTACCTTGACGTCGTGACCGGCCTCGCGCAGCGCATCCAGCGTGGCCGCGGGCATGCGCGACTCCACCGTCAGCCGGTTCAGCGTCAGCGCGCGCGGCCAGAACGAGCCTGGAAAGTGATCGATATGCCAGGACGGCGCGTCGATCGCCGCCTGCAGGTTCATGCCCATGGCGTGACGCAGGAAGAACGCGACGGTCCATTGGTCCTGCTGGTCGCCGCCCGGCGTGCCGAACGCCATGTAAGGCTGACCGTCGCGCAGCGCAAGGCCGGGCGACAGCGTGGTGCAGGGGCGCTTGCCCGGCTGCAGCTGGCCCGGCACGCCATCGTCCAGCCAGGTCATCTGCAGGCGCGTCGTCAGCGAAAAGCCCAGCGCGGGCACCACGGGACTCGACGACAGCCAGCCGCCCGACGGCGTGGCGGCCACCATGTTGCCGTCGCGGTCGATGACGTCGATCTGGCAGGTGTCGCCCACGAACAATTCGCGCGAGGCCCATTCGTCGACGGGCGGCAACGCCGCGAAGGTCGGTTCGCCCACGCCGTAGCGCGTGTCCGAGGCGGCCAGTGTGCGGATGGCGGCGTCCAGGTCGGGCAGCCGCGGCGGCAGGCCCCCCGGACTGCCGGGTTGCAGGGTGGGGCAGGCGTGGTCGCCGATGGTGGCGGCGCGCGCCCGCGCGTAGTCGTCGCTCAGCAGCGCCGCCAGCGGCACCTGCGCGTGATCGGGATCGCCATACCAGGCGGTGCGGTCGGCAAACGCCAGCTTGGCGGCTTCGGCCACGCGGTGCACGAACTGCGGGGACATCGGGTCCAGCTTGTCCACGTCAAGGTGGCGCAGCAGCGCCAGTTGTTGCAGATGCACCGGCCCTTGCGACCAGACGCCGCATTTGGCCACCGTGTAGCGGCCATATTGCGTGGTCAGCGGTTCGTCGTAGGTGGCGCGCCAATCGGCCAGGTCGGCTTTGCGCAGCAGCCCGCGGTTGCGTTGGCCGGTGGTGTCCAGCGCGGCCTCGTTGGTATAGAAACTGTCGATCGCATCGGCGACGAATCCCCGGTACCACACGTCCAGCGCCGCATCGATGCGGCCGCGCCGGTCGGTGCTGGCGGCGTGCGCTTCGTCCAGGATGCGGGTGTAGGTGGCCGCGATGGCCGGCGTGCGGAACAGCGCGTCGGGGGCGGGCACGCGGCCGCCGGGCAGCCAGACGTTGCCCGAGCTTTTCCATTCGTCGCGAAACAGCGCCTGCACCGCCAGGATCGCCTGCGAAATCCGCGGGACCAGCGGAAAGCCGTCACGCGCATAGTCGATGGCCGGCCGCATCACGTCGGCCAGCTCCCACGTGCCGTAGTCGCGCAGCAGCGTCAGCCAGGCGCCGAACGCGCCCGGCACCGTGGCTGGCAGCAGGCCGATGCCGGGCACGAGATCCACGCCCAACTCGCGGAAATACGCTGGCGTTGCCAACGCGGGCGCGGGGCCCTGGCCGCACAGCGCGCGCATGCGCTGCTCGCGCTCGCTCCAGATCAGGATGGGGACTTCGCCGCCCGGCCCGTTCAGGTGCGGCTCGACGATCTGCAGGACGAATCCCCCGGCCACGGCCGCATCGTACGCATTGCCCCCGCGCTCCAGCACGCTCATGGCCACTTGCGAGGCCAGCCAGTGCGTGGACGAAACCACGCCGAACGTGCCGCGTATTTCAGGTCGGGTGGTGAAAGACGGATTCATCGTGATACCGGGAGGGCAGGGAATGATGCGTGCAGTATAGGATCCTGAAATAACTGGTTTTATCTTTATGGGCATAATTGCATAACCAAATGGTTATCTGGAAAACGTCATGAGCCGCGATGCCGTCCGACTTGCCAACCGCCTGAAGCATCGGCACCTGATGCTGCTGGTCAACATCGACCGCCATAAATCGCTGACGCGGGTCGCCGCGCAGACCGGCATCAGCCAGCCCGCGGTGACCAAGGCCCTGGCCGAGCTGGAGGACATCTTCGGCGCGCCCCTGTTCCTGCGCACGGGCAGCGGCCTGCAGCCCACCCAGCTGGGCAATCTGGCGCTGGTGCGGGCGCGTCACATGCTCAGCGATCTGGACCTGTGGGAGCGCGAAGTCGAGGCCTTGCAGGCCGG
>JAEYVD010000403.1 GCA_023432075.1 Pseudomonadota bacterium
TGCAGTGGACGACGACCGGGCCAGGCAAACGCTTCGGCGGAATCGTCCATCACACCGACGCCAAACGCGAGTGGGCCTACGACCGCAACTCCAGCGTCGGGCGGCTCGACAAGGCGCTGGACGAGGCGCCCGCCAGAGGCTGGACGGTCGTGGACATGGAGAAGGAGTGGAAACGGATCTACGCGCAGCCGTGGCCATGAGTGCATCATTTTTGTCTGACATAGCTGCCAGGCGCTGCCATCCGCGCGCTCGGATCGTCCTTGGGCGCCAGCCAACCGGCGCCGGACGGCGCAGGCCGCATTGGTCCTGATCGGTGGGCCAGCCACTCGGTCCAGGTGGGCCACCACGATCCCCCGCATTGCATGGTCGTGGCCAGCCATTCGTCCGGACCCGCGCGCAGATTATCCTTCGGCCCCGCGGAAAGCCGGTGCCAGCGGCCCGGATGTCCCGGCTCGCTAACGACGCCGGCATTATGGCCGCCGCTGGTCAACACGTAGCGGATGTCCGCGTCCGTCAGGTAATGGATCTTGAAGACGGAACGCCAGGGCGCGATGTGATCGTTGACCGCACCCAGCGCAAAGATGGGCCTGCGGATGTTGCGCAAGGCAATCGTACGGCCGTTCACTTCGTATCGTCCGGCCGCCAGTTCGTTGTTCAGGAACAGTTTGCGCAGATACTCCGCATGCATCCGGTACGGCATGCGCGTCGAATCGGCATTCCAGGCAACGAGGTCGTTCGGAAGGATACGCTGACCCAGAAAATAGGTCTGCACCGCTCGGTTGGCGACATCCTCGATGGGCCGCAAGGACTGGAAGGCGGCGGCCATTTGCCCGGCGGACAGGTAGCCCTGCGCCCACATGACGCTTTCCAGGACATGCACCTCGCTCGCGTCGATATACAACCCCAAGCCACCGGGCTCGGTGAAGTCGGTCTGCGCCGCCAGCAGGGAAATCGTGGCAAGGCGGTCGTCCGCGTCACCTGCCATGGTCGCCGCCGCGATGGCCAGCAGCGTGCCGCCAAGGCAGTACCCGACGGCATGCACGCGCTGGCCGGGCACGCAACGATTGACCGCTGCCATTGCCGCCATGAAGCCCAGGCGGCGGTAGTCATCCAGGCTGAGGTCGCGGTCGCGCGCATCGACGTTGCGCCAGGAGATGCAGAACACCGTGAACCCTTGCGCCACCAGGTAGCGGATCAGGGAGTTGCCGGGGGACAGATCCAGCACGTAGTACTTCATGATCCACGCCGGGGTGATCAAAATGGGTTCCGGACGCACCTGGGGCGTGGAAGGCGCGTACTGGATCAGTTCGATCAGGTGATTCCGGTACACCACCGTGCCGGGGGTCACCGCCACGTTGACGCCCACCTCGAATCGTTCCAGGCCGGGCTCCGGCAAGCCCAACAGCCTGTGCCGCACGTCCTCTGCCAGATGTCCCATCCCTTCAACCAGGTTCAGGCCTTTGTCGGCCACCGTACGTTGAATCACTTCGGGGTTGGACCAGGGAAAGTTGGCCGGCGCATAGGCGTCGCACCATTGGCTTACGCAGAAGGAAACGACGTCGGCATGATGGGCGGAGACCCCGGGCACATGGCTCGTGGCTTCGGCCCACCATTTGCGCGCTTCGGAAAAGCAATGCTGCCAATATTGGAAAGGTTCAGCCCGCCAGGCGGGCGTTGCGCACCGGCGGTCAAGCGCAGCCTCTGGACAGACGGGCGGGCGGCCTGACAGGACAAGCGCGGCATGCGCGCTGAGCGCCTGGATGGCGTTTCCGGCCTGCAGCGCCAGTCCGATCTGCTTGCCAGGCGCGGCCCACAGATGGATCAGCCAATCGCCAAAGGCGAGCGCGAGGGCGCTGGGCGAAATACCGCCCGTCAGCTGCGCAACGGACGCCGTCCGTACATAGTCCAGCGCCGCCAGCGCGCTGTCCAAGCTCGGTGGCGCCGGTGTTGACGAGTCGGCAATGGACTGTGCGGCGGCGTGTGTTGTCGTCGCGTCCCTGACCCGCGTCATTGGCTGGCACGCGTCATTGCGGCCATGGCGTTGCCGTCCGCCAGGAATTTGGCGGTGCTTTCCGCGATTTGCGACATTCTTTCCTGCCAGGGGTCCTTGCTCTCACGCAGGGCTGCGGCAGTCATGGTGGACGCCTCGCGCGCAATTTTCTCCATTTCGCGCAGATAACCGACCTCGCGGCCCATCAGATCCGTCATCAATTTCTGGTGCAGGGCGCACATGGCGGTCAGGGATGTCGCCGCATTGACCTGGGCATTGGCATCTTGCGCGAACGCCAGCATTTCCTTGTCGGTTTTCAGCTGCAGAGAGCGGAGTTGGCGCGCGAATTCGAAGTAGCCGGTGGCCGCGGCCAGCGCGGAATGAATGCCATATTTGTAAAGCGCCACATAGGGTTCATAGTCGGGTTGCATAAGGTCTTCCTCCAGGTCAGGCCCGGCCGTTGGACGCGCGACTTCGGCGTCCGATCGGCCTGCTCCAACCAGCGTAGGCCTGCCTGCGCGAGGGATGTTGACCAAACTCAACTTCTGAACGACCCATGCCGTGCGCCGTTTGGCACGCCTACCCGCTGCTCATCTGCCGCAGCGCATCGACGTCCCGGATCTCCAGCTGTCGTCTGGAAACACTGACCAGGGCGGCCTCCTGCAGGCGGCCCAGCACGCGGCAGACGGTCTCGACTTTCATGCCCAGATGATTGGCGATGTCCTCGCGCGTCATTTTCAACGTGAAGGCAAGGGGAGAATAGCCGTGGGCCGACATCTGGTCCGACATGCCCACCAGGAAGTCGGCGACCCGCTGCTCGGTTTTCATGCAGCCCAATGTCAGCAACAGGCGCCGGTACTGGTCGATATCGTGCGCGATCAGGCGGTGGAACTGCTGGGCGCACGAGAAATCCTCACGGCACCTGCCCATGATGTCCGAGAACGGCAGTACGCAGACGAGCGAATCTTCGAGTGCGATGGCGTCGCAGCGATGGGTGCCGTTTTCGATGGCATCCAGGCCCAGCAACGCACCCGCCGAGGGGAAGCCCATGATCTGCTCGAATCCGGCGCGGTTGGTCGCGCGAAGCTTCACAGACCCCGACCGCAGTACATACAGGTTCTGCAGCGCGTCGCCCGCGCGGTAAACAGATTCGCCGCGGTGAATCAGCCGCCGGCAGCGAACGGTGTCGCTCGGCGTGGGCCGGGCTGCGTCCGAGCCCGTCCGGCAGATCCGCGCCAGGGCGCAGCGGTCGCAATCGGCGGGCAGGCCGGCCGCTCTGTCCGTGTTGTTCGTGACAACGATGGGTGAGTCCATGGCCGCGGCTCCTGGGGTGGGGAGGTGGCGAAGACGGGGCGCAGGGCCAAAAGCGCCGTTTCCCATCCGCGTCGGGGCTAGTATCGAATGCGCCGCTCCGCGGCGCTATCAGCGAGGATCGCCAGGTTTTGGCCGATGACGCCTACACATGTAGGGAAATTCCTACACCCCGCTCAGGGCGAAGGTGCGTCTTCATCGTCGACAAGGCGGTGCCGTATCGCGTAACGGACCAGATCGGTCTGGTTGCGCAAGTGAAGCTTGACTAGTATTCGGCTCTTATAGGTGCTGATCGTCTTGACGCTCACGAACAGCAGTTGCGCGATGTCCGAATTGTTCAGGCCCGACGCCAGATGGCGGAAGACCGACAATTCCCGGTCCGACAGCAAGGCGTGCGGTAGCGATTCCGCGTGGCCGTACCGGTCGAATGCGATGCTTTCGGCCAGCGACTGGCTCAGATAACGCCCGCCACCTGCCACCTTGCGTACCGCCTGAACCAGTTCCTCGCTTGCGCTGTCCTTGGTCAGATAGCCTGCCGCGCCTGCCTTGATCGCCTGGACGGCATACTGTTGTTCCCCATGCATCGTGAGCACCAGGATCGGTACCGCCGGGTGGGTCGTCTTGATATGGCGGATCAGCTCGACACCGTCCCGGCCTGGCATGGACATATCGAGCACCAGAAGGTCCCACTGCCGCTCGCCCAGCAGCGCCAGCGCTTCGCTGCCGTTGCTGGCTTCACCGCAAACCCGGATGTCTCCAGCCTGCTCCAACAGGCGCCTCAGCCCTTCGCGCAGCAGGGTATGGTCGTCAGCAAGCATGACGTTGATCATGAAGCCTCCCATTGCGAGTCGGATTGGCGGACGGGAATGCGCACTTCCAGGCGAAAACCGCCTTTCTTGCGCGTATGGATGGTGACATCGCCGCCGAGCAGGCGGACCCGCTCGCGGATGCCCTGCAGGCCAAGCGACAGGGGCAGTTTCTTGGCCAGACTCTCCGGTGTGGCCCCGACGCCGTTGTCAGACACTGTCAGCGCGCAATGCGAGTCGTCGCAGACGAGACGGACCTGAACGGCGCTGGCCTGGGCGTGCTTGGCGATATTGGTCAGCGCCTCCTGGACGACGCGAAACAGGGTGGTGGCGACCTGCTTGTCCGGTTCGGCGGGGCCGATCCGGATGTCCGATTCCGTATCGACGCCATAACGGGATACGAAATTGGCGACCAGCCATTCGACCGCCGCCGCCAGTCCCAGGTCATCGAGCATGACTGGCCGCAAGTCCGAGGCGATGCGCCGCAGCGACTTGAATGTGGCCTTGATGAGCTGCCGCATGGCCCGCACGCGCTCACGTGCCTCGACGTTGCCGCCCGCCAGCGTCGCGTCGAGCTGGGAGAGCTCCATCGTCAGCGCCGTCAGGCTTTGCCCCAGGTCGTCATGGAGTTCGCGCGCAATGTGCTTCTTTTCCTGCTCGCGCACATGAAGCAGGGCGTTCGACAGGCGGGTCAGCTCGTCCCGGGATGCGCGCAGCGCCTGGTCGATACGCTGGCGCTCGGTAATGTCGCGCAGAAAGATGGACAGGTACACGCCGCTGCTCGTGCAGGTCTGCGAGATCGACGCTTCCATCGGAAACTCTTCACCGTTGGACCGAAGGCCCCATAGCGGCGCACCCAGACCCATCTGCCGATCGGATATCCCAGTGGTCATGAAGCGGCCGACATGCTTGGCATGCACGGCGCGAAAGCGAAGGGGGATCAGAATATCCACGCTGGCGCCAATGGCCTGATCGGCGGAAAGCATGAACACGCGTTCCGCCGCAGCGTTGAACATCACGATGTGTTGCAACGCGTCTATCGTGATGATCGGTTCCGTGGCGGACTGAATGATATCGATCAGCGGAGGCGCGCCAGAGAGCGTCATTGCTGGATATGTGAGTGCCGGAGAATCGCCTTTTCAGGGCGAACGGAGTCATTGCATCACACATTCCCGCACGCGGCGAGCGATTGCCGAGAACTCCTCTACAGACACTAGTGCAGCAGAACCGGACGTCCGGTCGGCGCCCAGGGCCGAGCGGGCCTCGCTCACTCGACGGTGGAAAGCAATGCGTCGTTCCAGCCGTCCCGCGCCGCGGCGATTGTCTGCTCCCTGAAGCGGCATAGCGACGCGTCGCACTCTTCAGCCAGCACGTCGTATTGCTTGAGCAGCAAAATGCGAGCGGGCTTGGCGCCGACGACGGCGGCGATGTCATCGACGGCCCGGAATCCGCCGTAGCCGGACATCACGCAAATGACGGAGTAGGTCTTGAGCAAGCGGCCCTGCGCCATCAGGAACGACCGCATGGGGGCCGCGAGGGATCTTAGCCAGACAGGCGCGATCACGATCACATGATCGAACTGGTCCAGGGGAGGGCCGGCATAACGGATTTCGGGCTGCCGCTTGAACAGGCAATCGATCACGCAGCGAAGGTCGCCGGCCAGCCCGGTGCGTGACGATGCGTCCCGCACTTCATGGGCCTCCCAGCCCGTGATCGATGCCAGCCGCTCGGCCACGGTGCGCCCCGTGCCGGTGCGCGAGTAAAAGACGATGCCGATCCGCATGGCGTTCCCTCCTTGGTGTAATGACGGACTCAGGCCTCCTGGGCGAGCAGCGCCTGGAGAATGTCGCGGCGGCTGACCACGCCGACCAGCTTTCCCTGCCGGATCACCGGCACCCGCTTGATCCCGCGCTTGAGCAACACATCCGCAATTTCGGACAGATCGGCGGACTCGTCCACGGTGATGGCAGGGCTGCTCATCACGGCGGATGCCGTCTGCTCGCCCAGTTGAAGGCTGTGCAGAAACTCCAGATTCAGCGCCTCGCCCTCTGCCAGGAGCGACAGCCAGTGGTTCACCTTTTTCTGATGCGCGCTGTCCTGCCGCCGCACCAGATCGCCTTCGCTGACCACGCCGATCAACGCGCCGTCGTCACCCGTCACCATCACCGCGCTGATGTCCCGATCCAGCATGGCACGCATAATCTGGGAGACGGGGGTCCGAGGTGATACGCAGTAGGGGGCCGCTGTCATGAGGTCGCGCGCTTTCATGGCATTTCTCCTGGGTGGCGGGGGCACGCCCCACGCCTGTTCGCTTGTCGCTCCTATGTTGATCTTGCGCCCGGCGGTTATCTTGACATTGGTCAAGCAAGGATGGGCCTGCCACACCAATGCTGCTTATTAGCTAAAACCTGGTCAGACAGTCAGGAGTCAATCCATGGCACAGAAGCTGCGCTTACACTTTTGCGGCGCTGCCGGCACCGTGACCGGCTCGCGTCATCTGCTGGATGCGTCCGGGCGCTTGGTCCTCATGGATTGCGGATTGTTCCAGGGGTTGAAGCCGCTGCGGCTGCTCAACTGGGCGCCATTTCCCGTCGCGCCATCAAGAATCCAGGCCGTGCTGCTGTCGCACGCGCATCTGGACCATTCGGGCTACCTGCCCAGGTTCGTCCGAGAGGGGTTCAGCGGCCCGATCTATTGTTCCGAGGCGACGCGCGACCTGTGCGAACTGCTGCTACTGGACAGCGCCCACCTGCAGGAGGCCGACGCCGACTACCTGAACCGCCATGGCCTGTCACGACATCGTCCCGCGCTACCGTTGTACACGGTAACCGACGCGCGCAGGGCCATCGCCGCGCTGTGTCCAATCCCGTTCGACGCGCTGACGCCGATTGCGGACGGGATTCAGGTCCAGTTCCTGCGCGCCGGCCACATCCTGGGAGCTGCCATCGTTGCGTGCCATTACCCCGGCGGGCGGCTGGTTTTCTCCGGCGATCTTGGCCGCTACGACGACCCGCTGATGCCCCCGCCCGTGTCGGTGACGCAGGCAGATCATCTGATTGTCGAATCCACCTATGGCAATCGCAGCCATGGCACGCAAAGCGTGCCTGACACGCTCGCCGCCATCATCCGGCGCACCATCCGGCGAGGCGGCTCCATCGTGATTCCGGCGTTTGCCGTGGGTCGCGCGCAGCTGCTGTTGTTTCACCTGTGGCGGCTGAGGCAGGGCGGGGACATTCCGCGCGACTTGCCCATCTACCTGGATAGTCCGATGGCGAGCAGTGCGGTCGACGTCTATCTGCGGCACACCGACGATCAACGCTTGCCGCGCGAAGATGCCAAGGCGGCGTTCGGCGTTGCCACCTATGTCACTGACGTGGAGCAATCCAAGGCGCTGGATCGCTCGCCCATGCCCAAGATCATTCTTTCAGCCAGCGGCATGGCGACGGGCGGGCGCGTGATTCACCATCTGAAGCACTACGCCAGCGACCCTCGAAACACTATCCTCTTTGCCGGCTTCCAGGCGATGGGAACCCGTGGGGCGGCCATGCTGGATGGCGCCCGCCAAGTCAAGATTCATGGAGAATACGTGCCGGTTCGCGCCGAGGTGGAGAACCTGTCGATGCTGTCCGCCCATGCGGACGCCGACGAGATCCTGCGTTGGCTGCAAGGATTCTCCAGCGCGCCCAGGCATACATACATCGTTCACGGAGAGCCGGCGGCGGCCGACGCGCTACGCCTGCGCATCAAGGATGAGCTGGGTTGGCGCTGCCACCCTGTCGAGCCGTTGGAAACCGCGGTGTTGAACTGATCCGGAGTGCGGGACGGCGGAGAGGGCGGGGAGGGCGCGCTTGCCGTCGCGGCCGCCCCGGCAATACGGAC
>JAEYVD010000570.1 GCA_023432075.1 Pseudomonadota bacterium
CCCAGATCGCGGCCGGATTGGCCGCCTTGAACAGCAGCAGCCCGAGCGGCAGCCACGCCAGCGGCGACACCGGCCGCAAGAGGCTGACGATGGGCGAGAACATCGCGCGCACCGCGGCGTAGCGGCCGATCGCAAATCCCACGGGGATGCCGACCAGCGCCGCCAGCCCGAATCCCGCCGCCACGCGTTCCAGCGAGGCCAGCAGGTTCCAGCCGATGCCCTTGTCGTTCGGGCCGTTGTCATAGAACGGATCGGCGAACAGTTCCACGGCCGCATGCCACGTGACCCCGGGCGTCGGAATCTCCGGGATGCGCATCGCCACCACCTGCCAGACCAGCACAAAGAGCGCAAAGCCGGCAACCGGCCCCACCACGGCCTTCAACGCCGATTCCAGGCGTTCCCGCCACAGCGCGGCAAATTCGGTGCCGCGGCTTGTCATCGTTACGGTAGACATCGCCAGTCCCCTTCTCGTAGCGGCCGTCAGGCCTTAACCTTGAAACCGTCGGCATAGGCCGCGGGATTGCTGCCGTCCCAGACCACGCCGTCGATCAGCGTGGACGTGCGCGTTTCACTGGCAGGCAGCGCGACGCCCGCGGCCTGCGCCGCCTGCTTGTAGAGGTCGATGCGGTTGATCTGCGTGGCGACCGCCTGGTAGTCTGGGTGTTCCTTGAGCAAGCCCCAACGCTTGTGCTGCGTAAGGAACCACATGCCATCGCTCAGGTACGGAAAGTTGGCCGCGCCGTCGGCATAAAAGCGCATGGCGTGCGCATCCGACCATTTCTTGCCGAGGCCGTCGTCGTACTGCCCCAGCATGCGGTCCACGATGCCGCTGGCGTCCGTGTTGACGTAGGACTTGGCGGCGATGGTCTCGGCTGTCTTGCGGCGGTTTTCGGGCGACGCGTCGATCCACTTGCCGGCTTCCAGGATCGCGGCGGTGACGGCACGCGCGGTATTCGGATTGCGGGTCACAAAGTCGGCGGTGGCGCCCAGGACCTTCTCGGGATGGTCCGTCCAGATGCCCTGCGACGTCACCGTGGTGAAGCCGATCTTGTCCATGATGGCGCGCGCGCCCCACGGCTCGCCCACGCAGTAGCCATCCATGTTGCCCACCCGCATGTTGGCCACCATCTGCGGCGGCGGCACGGTGATCACCTTGGCGTCCTTCATGGGATTGATGCCATGCGCCGCCAGCCAGTAATACAGCCACATCGCGTGCGTGCCGGTCGGAAAGGTCTGCGCGAACGTGTATTCGCGCTTGTCCGCGGCCATCAGCTTGGCGAGCGATTCGCCGTCGCGCGCGCCGGCTTCCAGCAGCTTGTTCGATAGGGTGATGGCTTGTCCGTTCTGGTTCAGGCTCATCAGCACGGCCATGTCCTTCTTCGGTCCGCCGATGCCCATGTGCACGCCGTAGACCAGGCCATACAGCACGTGCGCCATGTCCAGCTCGCCGTTCATGAGCTTGTCGCGCACGGCGGCCCACGAGGCTTCCTTGGAGGGCGTGATCTTGACGCCGTATTTCTTGTCGATGCCCAGCACCGACGCCATCACCACGGACGCGCAGTCGGTCAGCGGGATGAAGCCGATCTTCACCTCGGTCTTTTCCGGCGCGTCGGTGCCGGCCGCCCACGCGCCGGCGCGCACCAGCGGGTCGACCAATGAGAGCAGACCGGCGCCGGCCACCGCGCGCGCCGTGCCGCTGAGCCATTTGCGGCGGCCGGCATTGGCGGTCATGTCGGCGCGGGCGGCGTCGGTCGAGGGACTGCGGGTCATAGGCGTCATGCGAGGCTCCTTGCCGGTGGCGGCAAAAAAAAACGTTCCGCGCGCCACGGATCTTTATCCAGTGGCGCAGCGGAACGTCGTTGTCCCTGGCCGCGTGATGCGGCGCGTTGCGTCGGGCGACCGCCGTTGGCCGCCCCGATGTCACTCAAGCAATCGGCGTGCCAGATTTCTGGCGGTGTGCGCAAACCGCGCCGCAGCCCGCGCCAACGCTCGCGATGCGCCCACCCCGCGCCGGCCTGGCCGTGCCGGGCGGAATCAGGGGCGGAGCCAAGTTGGTGCGCAGTCTGATGCCGCACCGCACCATCGCTGTGCGGCGCACGCCCCGCCATCGTGCGCGCGCGTCCCGCGCCACGCGCGGCAACGATGGCATGGAACTTGCATCAGTCATCGCACAGGGGGTGTTTCATGTTGAAGGTCATGCTGCTCAACGATGGCGAGGGACGCGCGGCGTCGCTGCGGCAAACGCTTGCGGCGGCGGGCGTGCACGTCGTGGCCGAAGTGGCGCCGGGCGCGGACCTGGCCGCCAGCATCGCGCAATCCGCCGCCGACGTGGTGCTGATCGACAGCGACGCCCCCGGCCGCGACACGCTGGAGAACATCTGTGTGGCCAGTTCGCACAGCGACCGCCCGGTCGTGATGTTCACCGACGACGGCAATCGCGAAACCATCCGCACGGCATTGCGCGCAGGCGTGGCCGCCTATGTGGTGGGCGACGTGCCGGCCGGCCGTATCGAACCCCTGCTGACCGTGGCGATCGAGCGCTTCGCCATGGAAAAAACCCGGCGCGAGGAATTGCGCGAGGCGCAACTGCGGCTGGCGGACCGGCAGTGGGTGGAAAAAGCCAAGGGTATCCTGATGAAGACGCGCGCCGTGACCGAGGACGAGGCCCACCGGCTGCTGCGCGAGCGCGCCATGCATAGCCAGAAGCGGCTGGGCGAGGTCGCCCGCGAGGTCGTCGAGATGAGCCAATGGCTGGGCAGCGCCTGACGGGCCGCCAAATAAGTTATGGCTATATGAATTAAAGAAATCAAAAGTTGTGGGGATGAGAGCCCGTCCCTATCATCGACCCACATTGAGCCGGGTACGCCCGGGGCTGGCATACATGAAGCTTTTCCCGATTTTTGCCGATCTGACAGACCGGCTGGTACTCGTTGTTGGCGGCGGCGCGGTCGCCGAGCGCAAGACCCTGGCCCTGCTGGAGGCCAGCGCAAACGTCGTGATCGGCGCGCCGGAACTGACGCCGGCGCTGGCCGCGCTGGCGGCCGAGGGCCGTGTCCGCCATCTCGCCGGACCGTTCAATCCCGATTGGTTGCAAGACGTGTGGCTGGTCGTGGCCGCCACGGATGACCGCGCGGTCAACGCCGCCGTTTCCGACGCGGCCGGCGCGCGGCGCATTTTCAGCAACGTCGTGGACGATCCCGAGCTGTCGTCCTTCCAGGTGCCGTCCATCGTCGACCGCTCACCCGTCATCGTCGCCATTTCGTCGTCGGGCGTGGCGCCCGTGCTGGCCCGACGCATCCGCGAACGCATCGAATCGCTGTTTGACCACACGCTTGGCCAACTGGCCGGCCTGGCGGCCGTCTACCGCAAACGCATTCGCGCCAGCCATCCCGACCTGGGCGCGCGCCGCCGCTTCTACGACTGGCTGCTGGACGGCCCGGTGGCGGGCTTTCTGCGCCAGCAGCAGCCGGCGCAGGCCGAGGCCGCGCTGACCGACGCGTTGGCCGCGCCGATTGCGCCCGCCGAGGGCAGCGTCGTGCTGGTGGGCGCGGGTCCGGGCGATCCGGGCCTCTTGACGCTTAAGGCCTTGCGCGCGCTGAACGAAGCCGATGTCATTCTTTACGACCGCCTGGTCAGCGACGAAGTCATGTCGCTTGCCCGGCGCGACGCCGATCGCGTGCCGGTGGGCAAGCTGCCCGGCGAAAACCACCACGCCACGCAGGCGCGCATTCATGCGCTGCTGGTGGAGTACGCGCAGGCGGGCCGCCGCGTGGTGCGGCTCAAGGGCGGCGACGCCTTCATTTTTGGCCGCGGCGGCGAGGAACTGGAGTTTTTGCGCGCGCATGGCGTGCGCTATGAGGTGGTGCCCGGCATCACCGCGGCGCTGGCCTGTGCGGCCTATGCCGGCATTCCGCTGACGCACCGCGAACACGCCC
>JAEYVD010000596.1 GCA_023432075.1 Pseudomonadota bacterium
GACGCCTGGGTGCTGACCGCGCTGCAGGGCCTGGGCATCAAGGCCTGGTATCAGCCGCTCAACGACATCGCCTCCGACATCGGCAAGATCGGCGGCGCCGCGCAGGCCCGCCGCGCCGGCGCCGTGCTGCACCACGTCACCATGTCCTACGACATCGACGCCGACAAGATGGTCGAGGTCCTGCGCATCGGGCGCGAGAAGCTCTCCGACAAGGGCACCACCAGCGCCAAGAAGCGCGTCGACCCCCTGCGCACGCAAACCGGGCTGGCGCGCGAGGTCATCATCGACCGCATGGTGGAAACTTTTGCCGGGCTGCATCGTCTGACCCCGGGTAGCGTGGGCGCGGAAACGTTGGCCCGCGCACAGGCGCAGGCAGACGAAAAATTCTCCCGCGCTGACTGGACAGGCGTCGTGCCCTGACGGCGCCTTGCGTTTTCTGGAGATAATTGCATGAATCGCAGCTTCACGCCGGCTGGCGCGATACGCGGTCTGATACTGGGCGCCGCCCTGCTGGCGCTGGCTGGCTGCGGCAGCACGCCCCCCTCGAACATCACCCTGGCAACGCCCGATGCCTCGTCTTCGGCCACGCCCGAAAAGGTGGGCGACCTGTCCACCGAGCGCATCAAATGGGCGTCCAGCAAGCCGGGCTGCGAAGGCGACTGCCCGCGCATCGAAATCGACAGCGTGGCATTTCCAGGCATCCCGAAGCTGACCGCGCTGGTGGACCACGTGCTTGCCTACATGACCGGCACCGATGCCAATCGCCGCGGTCCCTACGAGACACTGTCGGAATACACGCAGTATTTCTGGTCCACGGCGCGTCCGCGCGACGCGACCTACTTCAAGGCCAGCGTGAAGGACACGGTAGGCGACATCGTCGCCGTCGAACTGCACACGGAACAGTACCTGACCGGCGCCGCGCACGGCATCCCGGCCACCCAGTACCTGAACTGGGAACGCAGCCGCGGCCGCGTCATGAGCCTGGACGAAGCACTGATCCCGGGACGCCGCGCCGAGTACGTCGCGGCCTTGCAGCGCGCGCACGCGAAATGGCTGACGGGCAATCCCGACGCCAAGCGCGACCCGGCCGCGTACAACAAAATGTGGCCCTTCCAGGAAAGCGACAACTTCGCGCTCACGCGTGACGGCATCGTGGTCAAGTACGACGCCTACTCGATCGCACCGTATTCGCACGGCGAGCCAGAGCTGACGATTTCGTACCAGGATCTGCGCGGCATCCTGAAGCCGGAACTGCTGCCGGCATCGTGACGCCACGGCCTGCCCGGGTTTTGACTGCACGGGTATTGACGTGAAAATGCCGGGCATCTGCCCGGCATTTTTCATCACCACAAATAGGAATCGCCCCTTGCGGAGCGATTCCTTTTTTGTCTCTCTCTGCCTCCTCGGCATTGCGCCCGCGAAGGCGCCATGCCGATTCAGTCTTTACGGGTACAGGCCGCGCACCTGGCGGGCCTGCAGGATGCGCGTGCAAGCCACGATGAACGCGGCGGTACGCAGCGTCACCTTGTGCTCGCGCGACACCTGCGCCACCGACGCATAGGCTTCGCGCATCAGGCGTTCGAGGCGCTGGTTGATCTCTTCCTCGCTCCAGAAGAAGCTGGAGAAGTCCTGCACCCACTCGAAGTAGCTGACCGTCACGCCACCGGCGTTGGCCAGCACGTCGGGCACCACGTAGACGCCGTTCTCGGCAAGGATGTCGTCCGCTTCCGGGGTGGTCGGGCCGTTGGCGCCTTCCACCACGATTTTGGCGCGCACCTTGGCGGCGTTGTCGGCCGTGATCTGGCTTTCCAGGGCTGCCGGGATCAGGAACTCGGTTTCCAGCGTCCAGAATTCGGCCTTGTCCAGCGCCTGGCCGCCCGAGAAGCCGCCCACGCCACCGGTTTGCGACACATGCGACAGCAGCTTGTGCACGTCCAGGCCGGCCGGGTTGTGCACGGTGCCGGTGTGGTCCTGCGCGGCGATGACCTTGGCGCCGGCCTCGTGGAACAGGCGGGCGGCGGTGCCGCCCACGTTGCCAAAGCCTTGCACGACAACGCGTGCGCCGGCCACATCGATGTTCCTGTCGCGCGCGGCTTCGCACGCCACGACGAACACGCCGCGGCCCGTGGCTTCGACGCGGCCCAGGCTGCCGCCCAGCGCGATCGGCTTGCCCGTGACCACGCCGGTAGCGGTGGCGCCTTCGTTCATGGAATACGTGTCCATCATCCAGGCCATGGTCTGGGCGTTGGTGTTCACGTCAGGTGCGGGAATGTCCTTGGACGGTCCGATGATGACGCCGATTTCGCTGGTGTAGCGGCGGGTCATGCGTTCGAGTTCCGATGCGGAGAGCTTGCGCGGATCGACACGAATGCCGCCCTTGGCGCCGCCGTACGGCAGGTTGACGGCAGCGTTCTTGACCGACATCCAGGCTGCCAGCGCCATCACTTCGGACAGCGTCACGTCCTGGTGGAAACGCACCCCACCCTTGCCCGGGCCGCGCGACACGTTGTGCTGCACGCGGTAGCCCTCGAAGTGGGCGATGGTGCCGTTGTCCAGTTCGATCGGCACATCGACGATCAGCGAGCGCTTCGGACGCTTCAGCGTCTCGACCCACCGGCTCAGGGAACCGAGGTACGGCGTGACCCGGTCGACTTGTTGCAGGTAATTACCCCAGGGGCCGAGGTCCTCGGCATTCAGATAAGACGGCAAGGCATGGGTGGGAGTTTGAGACATGAGCATGCTCTCCTGACAAAGTTGCGCCATTTTATCCATGAATCTAATACCGTCCCTATTTAAAGTTTAAATTTTTTAAATAGGGACATATAGATGTTGCGGATACCGAACGGGTCGCAGGCGGGGCCGGAAGCTGCACCTATCCTAAGCCGCGAAACCGGGCACGTCCAGCCTGCGCAGGGCGCCACGGCCGATAAAAAAGGACGGCCCTCGCAAAGAGGATCCGCCCTGCTTCTGCCCCAGCTGCCCGGTGTCTGACACCCTGGCGAGACGGTCTTACAGCTTGCACCATCGCAGCAAGGGTGTCAGACACCGCATCCGTGTTGAATCACGCCGACAACAACTGCCAGGCCAAACGCGCCGCCGCCCGCGCGCCGTGCCCATCGACGTCGAACTTGCGGCTGAATTCCGCCTGGTCGGCCAGGCGCAGCTTGCCGCTGGCCTTGACCCGGAGGACGATTTCCTCGACCACCGCCATCGGGACCCCATAAGGCGCCGGCGCGGACACCCCCGGCATCACACCCGCAGGAAGCACGTCCAGGTCGATCGTCAGATACACGTGCTGCGCCTTGGCCAGCAACCCATCCACATCGGCCAGCCGCGCCTCAAGATGACGCTCCTGCATGTCCCGGTCCTCGACCCACACAGCGCCGATTTCCGCGGCGCGGGCGTACAGTGCGGGCGTGTTGGCCAGCCGCGAGACGCCCAGGCAGGCGTATTGCAGATCGCGCCCGCGCGCCTCGCTATCGCGCGCAATCTGGTCGAACGGCGTTCCGGAACTGCCGGGACGGCCCGTGCGCAGATCGAAATGCGCGTCCAGATTCAACACCAGCACGGCGCCGGCATCGCCGCGCGCGTCCAGCCAACGGGCCAGCCCCTGAAAACTGCCCCAGGCGATTTCGTGGCCGCCGCCCAGCACCACGGGTCGTGCGCCCCGCCCCATCAGCTCGGCGATACGCAGCCCCAGGCGCTCCTGGGCGTCTTCCAGCTTGTCGCCGTGGCATTCGACGTCGCCGGCATCCAGCAAGCGCGTCAGACCGTGCGCCGGCAGGCCCGCCAGGAACTTGCGGATGCCGGCAGGCCCCGCAGCGGCGCCCACGCGCCCCTGGTTGCGCGCCACGCCCGCGTCGCAGGCAAAGCCCAGCAGCACGGCTTCGCCCATCTCGCCCTGCCCCGCTTCGGGCTCGACGATATGCGCCAGCCGGCGGGTGTCGCCCTGCTCGGCGCTGTCGTCGCGCGCCTTCCACAGGCTTTTGTCCAATTGCTGTGCGTTCATGCTGCCGCTCCCGGGCCCGCGCTCAGCACCGCCTGCAGAAACTCGCGCGTACGGGCTTCGCGCGGTTCGGTAAAGATCACGTCTGGCGGTCCGGACTCCAGGATGACGCCGCCGTCCATCACCGCCACCACGTCCGCCACGTCGCGGGCAAAGCCCATTTCGTGGGTCACGACCATCATGGTCATGCCTTCGCGGGCCAAGAGCTTCATGACCTGCAGCACTTCGCCCACCAGTTCCGGATCCAGCGCCGACGTCGGTTCGTCGAACAGCATGACCTGCGGTTGCATGGCAAGCGCCCGCGCGATGGCCACGCGTTGCTTTTGGCCGCCCGACAGGCTGGCGGGCATGGCCGCCATCTTCTGCGACAGGCCGACCTTGTTGAGCAGGTCGGCGGCCATGCCATTGGCCTCTTCGCGCCCCATGCCGAGCAGCGTGCGCGGGCCGACCGTCACGTTGTCCAGCACGGACAGGTGCGGAAACAGGTTGAAGCCCTGGAACACCATGCCCACCTGCGTGCGCAACGCGTTCAGCTCGGCCTCCGGCAACAGCGCGCCGTTGTCCTGCAGCGTCTGGCCGCAGATATCCACGGTGCCGCGCTGCGCCACTTCAAGGCCGTTGCAGCAACGCAGCAAGGTGCTCTTGCCCGACCCGCTGGGTCCGATGACCACGACCACCTGCGACTGCAGCACATCGAAATCGATGCCGCGCAGGACGGCGTGATCGCCGTAAGACTTATGCAGGCCGCGGATGCGGATCATTTCCTGCCCTTCGATGACGAGGCTCATTGCACCATCCCTCCAGCGCGCAGGCGATGTTCGATCTTGCGCAAAATCACCATGGCGATCGTGGTCAGGGCCAGATAGATCAATGCCACCACCAGGTAGGTTTCCAGCGAGCGGTAAGACACGCTGATGATCTTCTGCCCTTCGTGCATCAG
>JAEYVD010000621.1 GCA_023432075.1 Pseudomonadota bacterium
ATCAGCGCCAGCACGCCGTCCACCAGCGCAAAGGCGCCCCACACCAGCACCAGCGCCGACAAGGTGATGGCCGGCATGAACATGGCCATGAACCCGAACAGGATGGCGACGACGCCGCGAAGCGCCACCCACCCCCAATGACGACCGATTTGATCCACGACTTGCTGTTGCAGCATGACGACCTCCGGTGTTTGCAAAGGGTGGCCTATCTTAGCCCCGGCGGGCGGCGGGCGCACCGGGCGGCACGCGTTCAGCTTTTGTTCAGACTCGGCCCGGCAGGCATTTCGGCCCGAAATCGATTGAAATTTTCGCGTGCGCGGGGGCCGGTCTTTTTTAAGAGTAATTCTCATTAAATGTTAGAATCCGCCCCGCTTCCCGCCTCATATTCCATGGACACCCAACCCGTTCCCCGACGCCGCGCCTACTGGCTCAAGACCCTGCATCAGTGGCACTGGATCAGCGCTGCGCTCTGCATGGTGGCGATGCTGCTCTTCGCCGTGACGGGGCTGACCCTGAACAACGCGTCGCACATCGAATCGAAGGCCGTGGTGACCAGCCGCGAGGTCCGCCTGCCCGACACCGCGCTCCAGCAGCTCGCCGCCACGCCCACGCAAACGAAGGCGCCCCTGCCCGCCGCCGTCGCCGCATGGCTGGACGACGCGCTGGACGCCTCGACGGGCGGCAGGCCCGCCGAATGGTCGGACGGCGAGGTCTATCTGTCGCTGCCCCGCGCGGGCGGCGATGCCTGGCTTTCCATCGACCGCGCCAGCGGCGACGTGGAATACGAGCGCACCGACCGCGGCTGGATCTCGTACCTGAACGACCTGCACAAGGGCCGCAACACGGGCCTTGCCTGGAGCTGGTTCCTGGACATCTTTGCCGTCGCCTGTCTGGTGTTTTCGCTCACCGGGCTGGTGCTGCTCAAGATGCACGCCGGCAACCGCAGCGCGACCTGGCCGATGGTGGGCCTGGGCCTCGTGATTCCGCTGGTGCTGGCGCTGCTTTTCATCCATTGATTCCATCGATACGCCCTGGAGATTTCCATGCGCAAGTTGCTGTTGCCGGCGCTGCTCGCCGGCCTGATCGCCCGAACGGCCCACGCGGCAGACATCGGCCTGTCCATCGAGGTGCCGCGCCTGGACGTGGCCGAATACCATCGCCCCTACGTGGCGATCTGGATCGAGAACCCCGACCAGAGCGTGGCCGCCGACCTGGCCGTCTGGTATGACGTGGCCAAGAAGAACAACGAAGGCACCGAATGGCTCAAGGACATGCGCCAGTGGTGGCGTCGCAGCGGACGCAACCAGCAGTTCCCGGTGGACGGGGTCAGCGGCGCGACCAAGCCCGTGGGCAAGCACGCGCTGTCCTTTGACGCGGCCAGCAAGCCCCTGGCGCAGCTAAAGCCGGGACAGTACGCCGTGGTGGTCGAAGCCGCGCGCGAAGTGGGCGGCCGCGAACTGGTGCGCATCCCCTTCCAGTGGCCGCCGCAAAAGGCCGAGCAACTGGCCGCGCGCGGCGAACACGAACTGGGCGCCATCGCGCTCGACCTCAAACCCTGACCCCGTCCTATAGGAACGCAACGATGAAAACCGCCGCCAAACTGGCCGCCGCGCTGGCGCTGTGCCTGCCCTTTGCCGCCCATGCGCATGACGTCTGGATCGTGCCGTCCTCCACCGTGCTGTCGGGCACCGATAGCTGGATCACCGTGGACGCCGCGGTCGGCAACGACAAGTTCTACTTCAATCACGCGCCGCTGCGCCTGGACGGTCTGACCGTGACCGCGCCGGACGGCAATGCCGCCGAAGCCGAAAACATCAACCGCGGCAAGCTGCGCAGCACCTTCGATCTGCAGCTCAAGCAGGCCGGCACCTACCGCGTGGCCGTGGTCAACGACGGCGTGTTCGCACGCTGGAAGGAAGACGGCAAGAACAAGCGCTATTTCGGCAAGGCCGACGGGCTGGCGCAAGCCCTGCCGGCCAAGGCCGATGAGCTTGAAGTGTCGCAAAGCCTGGGCCGCGTCGAAACCTTCGTGACCGCGGGCAAGCCGTCGGCGGTCAAGCCCGTGGGCCGCGGCCTGGAGCTGGCGCCGGTGACGCATCCGAACGACCTCTTCACGGACGAAGCCGCCACGTTCCAGATGCTGCTGGACGGCCAGCCCGCCGCGGCGCTGGACGTGACTGTCGTGCCCGGCGGCAGCCGCTATCGCGACAAGGTCGGCGAGATCGCGGTCAAGACCGACAAGGACGGCAAGTTCACGGTCAAGTGGCCGCAGCCCGGCCTGTACTGGATCGAAGCCGGCATGGAAGACGCCAAGGTCACCGTGCCGCAGGCCAAGAAGCGCCGCCTGTCGTACGCGGGCACCGTCGAAGTGCTGCAACCGTAAGGCAGCGGCGCGCGTGGCGAATACCCCTTCCTATGCACCGCGCGGCGCGGCGGCGCCCGCCGTTCGCATCGCCTATGGCGTGATGCCCGCGCGCCCGGCCGCATTGGCCGGCGCCACCATGGGCACCACGTGGTCCGCGCGCATGGCGTTGCCCGCAGGCGTGGCCGACGCGGCGGCGCGGCAGGCCATCCAGGCCGCGCTGGACCAAGTGGTCGCGCAGATGAGCACGTGGGAGGCGGATGCCGACATCAGCCGCTACAACCGCGCCGCGCCTGGCTGGCAGACGCTGCCGGCCGAGTTCTTCCATGTGCTGCGCCATGCGCTGATGCTGGCCGAAGACAGCGGCGGCGCCTACGACCCCACCGTGGGGCCGCTGGTGAATGCGTGGGGTTTCGGTCCGCATCAGCGCGCCTTCGAACCGCCCTCGCCCGCCGCCATCCAGGCGGCGCGCGAGCGCTGCGGCTGGCAACGTGTGCAGCTGGACGACGACCGCCGCGCGGCCTGGCAGCCCGGCGGCGTGTATCTGGACCTGTCGTCCATCGCCAAGGGGTTCGGTGTGGACCGCGCCGCGATGGCGCTCGATGCCTTGGGCATCACGGATTACCTGGTCGAAGTCGGCGGCGAATTGCGCGCGCGCGGCAAGCGTCCCGACGGACAACCTTGGCGCGTGGCCATCGAGGTGCCCGACGCCAGCGACGACCATGCGCTGGCCTTGCCGCTTGAGAACTGCAGCATCGCCACATCCGGCGACTACCGCCGCCATGCGGGCGACGGCGA
>JAEYVD010000656.1 GCA_023432075.1 Pseudomonadota bacterium
TGAGAATTTCCTGAAAACAGCGCGTTCTCCGAGACGCCCCCCTCGCCGTTGGAGTGATCATGGCCGTAACCCCGTTAGCCCCCGCAGCGTTCGCGTCGTTACCGGTTTCGACCGTTATCGCCACGCCAGACCCTTCCGCCACCGCCACGCCCGCGCCCGCCAGCACCAACAGCAGCGGCTCGGGCAGCGCCACGTCGGACCAGGCCAACGCGCAGAAGATGCCGCTCGATAAAGCGCTGGATGAGATCAACGAACAGATGAAGGCCTGGTCCACCCAGCTTCAGTTCGAGATCGACCCGAATGTGCACCAGGTGGTGGTGTCTGTGATCGACGCCGAGTCGGGAGACGTCCTTCGCACCATCCCCAGCGAAGCGGTGCTGAAAATCGCCAAGATGATCGTGAATATGCAGGGCAACGGTATCAAGACCTCGGCCTGATCCGGCACTTAAAACGCCGTTCGCCAATGATTGAAACAGGGCCGGGCGAGAGAACCGTCGAAATAGGCCCGCCTTATGCCTTTACCCGGCCGATAGCCGGGACCACATTTTTGTCAGAATTGCATCGCTAGGAAGGAATTTCACATGGCCACCATCACCAACCTCGGTTCGAATTCAGGCTTGCCCCTGGAGGACATCCTCTCGAAGCTTGAAGCTGCCGAGGAAAAGAGGCTGCAGCAGTACACCGTACGGCAGACCAGCTTCGAAACCCGCGTTACGGCATTCGGCCAGCTCAAGAGCGCCGTGGAAGCCGTGCAGAAGGCTGCCGCCGTGTTGGGCAAGCCCGAGACGCTGGGCGCCGTGAAAGGCAGCGTGACCGGCGGCGACGCCCTGACCGCGACGGTGGCTGCCGAAGGCGCCGTGGCTGGCCAGTACACGATCAACGTGAAGAACGTTGCCACCTCCCAGACCCTGCAATCGGGCGCGGTCGCCGACCGCAAGGCGTCCAACGGCGCCACCGGTTCGTTTGAAATCGAACTGGCCGACGGCACCAAGAAGACCGTCGACCTGAAGGACGACACCTCGCTGAACGGCATCGTCAAGGCCGTCAACGCCGACGACACGCTGGGCGTGCGCGCCACCGTCATCACCGACGGCGACGGCAAGAGCTACCTGATGATGACCGCCAAGAACACCGGCGTGCAGGCATCGGTCAAGTCCATCACCGTGACGGGCGACCAGTCGCTCAAGGACGTCCTGAACTACAACACCGACGCTGCCGACACCAGCGCGAAGATGACGGCCACCGCCGCTGTCGACGCTGAAATCGACATCAACGGCATCACCGTCAAGAGCGGCACGAACAACATTTCGACGGCCATCGACGGCGTCACGCTCAACCTGTCGTCCAAGACCGAAACCGGCAAGCCGATCACGCTGAAGCTGGAAAGCGATCCCTCGGTGGCCAGCAAGGCGATCCAGAGCTTCGTGACCGCCTACAACACGCTGCAGACGACGATCAAGAATCTGACGGCTTTTGACGCCGCGGCCGCCACCAACCAGCCGCTGACCGGCGACGGCACGACGCGCGCCATCCAATCGTCGCTGGCCAGCGCCCTGCAGTTCGTGACGGGCGAAGGCACGCTGCGTTCGCTGGCAGACCTGGGCATCACGACGAACCCGCAGACGCGCCAGCTGACGCTGGACCAGACCAAGCTGGACAAGGCGCTGGCCACGAACGGCGCGGACGTCTCGCGCATGCTGACGGGCGAAAATGGCCTGGCCGCCAACTTCGCCAAGGCCACCAAGGACATCCTGAGCGACACCGGTTCGATCAAGACCAAGACCGATGGCCTGGCCAAGTCGATCGCCAGCGTGAAAGACCAGTACACGCGCGCCAAGGCAGCCGGTGAAGCCCAGCTCGAGATGATGCGCGCCCAATTCGTCCAGCTGGACAAATTCGTTGCGCAGCAGTCGGTCACGGCCAACTACCTGACCCAGCAGTTCGCGGCCATGAACAAGTCGACGAAGTGATAACCGAGAAGATGCATTAAATGACGTACGCCGCGCGCCGCCCCACAGGCTCATACTCTGTCCGCTCCTACGCCGATATCGGCCTGGAGACGCAAGTGATGAGCGCCACGCCGGAAAGGCTGATCACCCTGCTTTACCAGGGTGCGCGCGCGGCAATCGGACAGGCTCGCCTGCATCTGCAGGAAGGGCGCGTGGCCGAACGCGGCACGGCTATCACCAAGGCCATCAAGATCGTCGACGAAGGCCTGAAGATGGGCCTGAACATGGAAGCCGGCGGCGACATCGCCGCCAACCTGAGCCGGCTGTACGACTACATCGTGCGCACCCTGCTCATGGCAAACCTGAAAGCCGACGTCGAGCAGCTGGACATCGCGGACCGCCTGCTGGCGGACCTGGCCGACGCCTGGCAGACTTCCATCGATCGGCCTGCCCCGGGCGCAACGCCGTGATGGCCCCTTTAACCGCTATTGCCAGCCATCGATCGCCCGAGATTTCTATGACGTCGCTCACCCAGTCCTCCACCATCCTGGAACAGTATCAGGAGATCGCGCTATCAACGAGCGAGATGTTGACGGCCGCGCAAGCCGGCGACTGGGACACCGCACTCATGCACGGCCAGCTTTATTGCGAGCAGGTCGAGCGGCTGCGCCACGCCGAACCCGTCAATCCGCTGGACGAAGCCGGGCGCAGCATGAAATACGACCTGCTCGTGCGCATTCTTGAAAACGATGCCATGACGCGCGACCTGGCGCTGCCTCAACTGGCGCGGCTGGGCGAGCTGCTGGGGCGCATGAAGCGCCAGCAGACCCTGCTGTCCGCCTACGGCAAACAGGCGCCTGACGAATGAGCATCGGTCCCGCCGCGCTCGGCAACGTCCTGGTGCAGCGGTTGGACGCCGTGCTTGGCACGACGATGTCCGCCGCGAACGCCAACCAGATTTCGGGCGCGCGGCCCGACGCGGTCAGCCAGCCCGGCAGCCCGGAGAAAGCCGGGCCTTCGGACGGCTCGGCACGCGATACCCGGCAAGGCATACAGACTGGCGGCGCCCGAGGCGACCGCCAGAATACTGTTGTCGACCCCAAAACCGCCGCCGCGCTGGCGCTGGCCGCGCGCGGCCTGGTCACCAGCAGCGACACGACCGCCTCGGCCCCGACCACGCTGGGCACGACGGCCCGCACCATCCTCGCCCTGCTCGCTCAATTCCCCGAAGCCGCACCCGCCGTGCAAGGCCGTGCGCCGCTTTGGAGCGCCGATGCGCAGGGCGGACAGCAACCGGGCAGCCAGGCCGCGCCCGGCCAACCCGGCCAACCCGCCGCGCAGGCAGGCCAGACCGCCGCACCGGCCACGCCGCTGCCCGCTGCCGCCACAACGTCTGCCGCCGCATCCGCCGCTGCATCTGCCGCACCCCCTGGCGCCGCGCCTTCGGCCACCGCCGCCGCGGACGCCGCCAATGCCAAGCCGACGGCGCACCCCGCGGGACAAGCCGGTGGCGCGAAAGGGGCCGAGGCCGCCTCGCATGCCTCGCTTGCCGCGGGCGGCCCGTCTGCCCGCGCCCTTGGCCAGGCCTTGCGCAACGCGCTGCAGACCAGCGGGCTCTTCTACGAATCGCACCTGACCGACATGGTCTTTGGCCGCAAGAACCCGTCCACGCTGGAGAACGAGCCGCAAGCCCGGCTGTCTCGCGACACGGCTTCGCACGCCAACGTCCAGGCCCGCGGCCGCAGCGAGGCGGCCAGCGCCAGCCGGTCCGGCGGCGGCGCCGACGCGCCCGCATCCTCGAGCGGTTCGTCGGCAACGTCCACGCCCGGCGCGCCGATCAGCGGCATCCATCAGGATCTGACGGTGCTGGTGCGCCAGCAGCTCGATGTGCTGGCCAACCAGACGCTGAACTGGCAAGGCGAAGCCTGGCCTGGCACGCCGATGGAATGGGAGGTCGAGCGCGATCCGTACGGCGCCGATCGCGAATCGGCGATTCCGACCTGGGCCACGCGCGTGAAGCTGGACCTGCCGCGCCTGGGCCTGGTGGACGCCCGCCTGAACCTGGCGGGCGACCAGATCGTGCTGCAGCTCATTGCGCCGCATAGCGCCTCCGAGATCAACGACTCCTCGGACATGCTACGCTCGCGCCTCCTGGCTGCCGGCCTGACCCTGAGCAATCTGACGGTAAGCGTGGTTGAACCCCGCCCCGTCATCCCGACCGATTTCTGATGAACACCCCTTCCTCCCCCGCGGACGCCGGCCCGAACGCCAACCGCAACGCGGCGGTCGCCATCTCGTACGACGAAAGCGACGGCGCGCCCCGCGTGGTGGCCAAGGGCTATGGCCAGCTGGCAGACACGATTGTCCGCGCGGCCGAGGAAAACGGACTGTACGTGCACGAATCGCGCGAACTGGTGGGCTTGCTCATGCAGGTCGACCTGGACGCGCATATTCCCCCCCAACTCTATGTCGCGGTGGCAGAATTGCTCGCCTGGCTCTA
>JAEYVD010000705.1 GCA_023432075.1 Pseudomonadota bacterium
GGTTGTAGTGCTCGGCAAATTTTTCCGGATGTCCGCGCAGTTCGTCGCTTGTCACCGGCTCCGGAAACGACACGAACCCGTCCATTCCCGCCTGGAACGGACAGCCGCCGGCAAGGGAATTGGGCTCGTAGGACACGCGGCCGCGATGAATGGTCTGGCGATGCATGCCGTCGCGCTGGTTGTTGTGCACCGGCGCCAGCGGCGCGTTGATGGGGATCTCGTGGAAGTTCGGGCCGCCCAGGCGCGAGATCTGCGTGTCGACGTAGGAATGGATGCGGCCAGCCAGCAGCGGGTCATTCGTGAAGTCCACGCCGGGCACCACGTGCGCGGCGCAGAAGGCCACCTGCTCGCTCTCGGCAAAGAAGTTGTCGGGGTTTCGATCCAGCACCATGCGGCCGATGGGCACGACCGGCACCAGTTCCTCAGGCACGATCTTGGTGGCGTCCAGCACGTCGAAGCTGAAGCCTTCGGCCTGGTCTTCCGTGAAGACCTGCACGCCCAGCTCCCATTGCGGACCATGACCCGCGTCGATGGCTTCCCAGAGGTCGCGGCGGTGATAGTCGGGGTCTGCGCCCGACACCTTGACCGCCTCGTTCCACACTTGCGAATGCGTTCCCAGGATGGGATTCCAGTGGAATTTCACCAGGCGCGATTCACCCTGCGCGTTGACGAACCGGAACGTGTGCACGCCAAAGCCCTGCATCATCCGGTAGCTGCGCGGGATCGCGCGGTCCGACATCACCCACATCAGCATGTGGGTGGACTCGGGCATGAGCGACACGAAGTCCCAGAAGGTATCGTGCGCGGACGCGGCCTGCGGCATGCCATGGTGCGGCTCGGGCTTGACCGCGTGGACCAGGTCCGGGAATTTCATCGCATCCTGGATGAAGAACACCGGCATGTTGTTGCCCACCAGGTCCCAGTTGCCCTCGTCGGTATAGAACTTGACGGCAAAGCCACGCACGTCGCGCGCCGTGTCCTTGGATCCGCGCTCGCCCGCCACCGTCGAAAAGCGCACGAACACCGGCGTGCGCTTGCCGGCCTCGGCAAACAGCGACGCGGCGGTCAGGTCGGTCAGCGGCTTGTAGCACTCGAAGTAGCCGTGGGCCGCCGAGCCGCGGGCGTGCACGATGCGCTCGGGGATCCGCTCATGGTCGAAGTGCGTAATCTTCTCGCGAAGGATGAAATCCTTCAGCAGCGCCGGCCCGCGCAGGCCAGCCTTGAGCGAATGCTGGTTGTCGCTGACGCGCACGCCCTGGTTGGTGGTCAGTTCCTGGCCGCCGCCGTCCGCGCGCACGCGCGGCAGTTGGCCGTCGACACGGTTCACGCCCGGGGTCGCGGCGTCGCCGGTCTTGTCCGACACTTCCTTTTCGGACAGCGAGCTGGCGCCGACGGCGGGATCCACGGCCCCCACGTGCGCGCCGGCGTAGGGGCAGCGCGCGGCCTGCTCGCCGTACTCGGCTTCCTTGTTGGTGTTATGGGGCATGGCGCCCACCGTGGCGCCCACCGCTGCCGCGCGCTTGAGCGCGGGGTGGCTCGGCTTGCCGGCCGGACCGCTTGCGGGCCCGCTGTCGGTGTTCATGTAGGCGGTATCCAGTGCACCGCCCTGGCCGGCCTTGGCTGGCTTTTTGCTTGCCATGAGTCTTTCTCCTTAATGGGTCAGCATCGAGTCGCGCGCCTGTTCGGCGCGGGATGCGCCAATGGCGGTCTCGACCTTCTTCACTTCTTCGGGCGGCGGCAGCACGGCGGGGAAGCCGAGCGACTCGATCCACAGTTCGCGCGACCAGCCCTGCGTGTGATAAAGGTGGTGGTCCTCGTCGGTAGCCACCGCGTCGTAGGCCTGCTTCAGGACCTTGGCCTGCTCGCCCGACTGCTGCTCGGCAATCAAGCCGATCAGAGACCAATTGGCGTGATCCTTGGTTTCGGCCAGCACCACGCATTCGGTGGCTACGAGCTGCGCAGCTTCGGGATCGCCGGCCGAAATGGCCATCTTCATGGCCTTCACCAACGATTCGCCCAAGTGCCGCACCACGTCGCGGCCCGGCGACTTGGCCTGCGGGTCGAGCTTCAGTTGCTCGAAGACAGTCAGCAGCACGCGGCGATGCGTGCGCGTTTCTTCCAGATAGCCCAGCCATTCCTTCTTCAGGTCTTCATTGATGGCACACGACACCGCGGTCTCGTAAATGGCGAGGCCGCCAATCTCGGTTTCCAGGGCCTGGTACAGCAGTTCCTTGATCTGATCGGCGTTTCCGGCTTTGCGCTTCATGGTTGGGCTCCTTGTCGTAGGTCATCAACGATCCGCACGCGGCGATCGTTCCGGATGGAGGCGCGAACCCAGCAAATGCCGTTCCTGCAACGGCGAAACAGCCGCAGACGCCGCGCCTACGGGCTTTGCGGCGTAGCGTGCAGTCCGGCGAACCGGCGCAAGTTCTGGCGTATCCGGAAGAAAATACAAAGCCCCGCGCGCCGGACGCGCCGCCGATTCCCGTAGAATCGGGGTCGTTACCCATCAAAGCGCTAGCGCGCCGGGGCCTTGCGCAGGCTCGGCGATCCGCGCAAGACGTGCAGCCGCATGACTATGAACGACCTTTGTGCCATCGCGATGGCCTTGCTGCTGACCTACGCCGGCATGGCTTGTCTGGCGCTTGCCACTCCCCGCCACTATCACCAGGTCTGGACGCGCAATCCTCGCGCGGCGCACACGCGCGTGCTGCGCGGCGCCGGCGCGCTGCTGTTGGGACTGGCGATCCTGCCTTGCGTCGGCCTGTGGGGCGATGCCCTGGGCATGGCGGTCTGGCTGGGCTGGCTCTGCGCGGGCGCGCTGCTGTGGTTTGGCAAACTGTCCTGGACGCCGCGGCCGGCCGCGGGCGCAGCTGCCCTGGCGGTGGCGATCTCCCTGCTGGGCGTCGGACTCGGGTTTTGAGGGCGGCTGCCTAGCCCCTGCAGTGGCCGACGACCGCATTGCGCAATTTCGCAGACCTTTTCGGCCATTTGACGCGGGTCAATCTGCGCCCAGATGCCAACCATTCAGCACCATATGTGGTGGTAGAGTTTTCGAACTCCACTACATATGGTGCCAACAATGGAAATCCAACACATCCTCAAGCGCGACGGCCGCGTCGTTGCATTCGAT
>JAEYVD010000710.1 GCA_023432075.1 Pseudomonadota bacterium
AAGGCGCCAAGGGGCAGCAGATGTTCGAATCGGCCATGTCGGCGATCAACATGCCCTACCGCATTCCGAACGTGCGCGTGGAGACCGCCGAAGTCGACGCCCACGCCCGCATCGGCTGGTTCCGGTCGGTCGCCAACATTCCCCATGCCTTCGCCGCCCAGTGCTTCATCGACGAGCTTGCGCACCGCGCGGGCAAAGATCCGCAAGCCTTCGCGCTGGACCTCATCGGCCCGGCCCGCCAGATCGACCCGGGCACGATGGCCGACACGTGGAACTACACCGAGTCGCCTGAACGCTACCCCTACGACACCGGCCGCCTGCGCGGCGTGATCGAGGCCGCGTGCAAGGGCGCCGGCTGGGGCCGCACCTTGCCCAAGGGACATGGCCTGGGATTGGCCTTCTGCTACAGCTTCATGAGCTACACGGCCACGGTCGTCGAGGTCGCGGTGGACGACAAGGGCGAGGTCCGCGTCGTCGCCGTGGACATGGCCATGGACTGCGGTCCGCAGATCAACCCCGAACGCATCCGCGCGCAGATGGAAGGCGGCGCCATCATGGGTCTTGGCCTGGCGCTGACCAGCGAAATCACCTTCGAGAAAGGCCGCGTGAAGCAAAGCAACTTCCATGACTACGAAGTCCTGCGCCACAACGCCTCGCCGCGCGTGATCCGCACGCATCTGGTCAATGACGATCACGCGCTGCCGCCCGGCGGCGTGGGCGAGCCGCCGGTGCCCCCCGTAGCCCCGGCGCTGTGCAACGCCATCTTCGCCGCCACCGGCAAGCGGGTCCGCAGCCTGCCGGTGCGCAAGGTGGCATGATGGAAAGTGTCGATGTGCGCGTGCTGCGCGCGGCGCGCGATTGGCAGGGGGCCGGTCATCGCCTGATGCTGGCCACCGTCGTCAAGACGTGGGGGTCGTCACCGCGGCCCGTCGGCTCGATGATGGTGCTGCGCGAGGACGGCCGCTGCATCGGATCGGTCTCCGGCGGCTGCATCGAGGACGATCTGATCCACCGCTACACGCGGGCCTACGGCGACGGGGCCATTCCGCAGTCGGCGCCCGAACTCGTGCGCTATGGCGTCACGGCCGACGAGGCGCACCGCTTCGGGCTGCCTTGCGGCGGCACGCTTGAGCTGCTGCTTGAATTCGAACCCGACGGCGCGGCGCTTGAGGCATTGGTCCGCCGGCTTGAGGCGGGCCACCTCGTGCAGCGGACCGTGGATTGCGCATCCGGGGCCGTGACGCTCGGCGACGCATCGGCGCCCGAAGCCCTGCATTTCGATGGCGTCACCCTGTCCAGCACGCTTGGCCCTCAATACCGGCTGCTGCTCATCGGCGCCGGCTCGCTGGCCGAATACGTCGCCACCATGGCGCTGTTCAATGACTTCGCGGTGACCGTGTGCGACCCGCGCATCGAGCACCTGGGCACCTGGTCCGTGGACGGCGTGGCGTTCACCACCGAAATGCCCGACGACGCCGTACGCGCGCTGGCCCCAGATTCGCGAACCTGCATCGTGGCGCTCAGCCATGACCCCAAGCTAGACGACATGGCGCTGCTGGAAGCGCTGCACAGCCCCGCTTTCTACGTGGGCGCCATCGGCTCACGCCGCAACGCCGCCAGCCGCCGCGAGCGGTTCATTGAACACTTCGATGAAACGGAAGCCTCGCTGCAGCGGCTGCACTCGCCGGTCGGGCTGCACATCGGCAGCAAGACGCCCGCCGAGATCGCCGTGAGCGTGATGGCGCACATTCTGGCGGTCAAGAATGGGGTCACGGCCCGGTAAGAACTGGCGCCGCTCGCAGGCACCGCCCGCCGTCAGTCCGGATTCGCGCTTGTCTTTGCCCGAATCCCCGCAAACGGCCGAGCCGGAAGCTAGCTGGTCAATCCTCAAAAGCTCTATAAGATCAGCGAATCAATTTCTCCATCGTCCCATGGCCCGTCGCAACCTCAATGACCTCCTTTACTTCGTGACGGTCGCGCGCGAAGGCAGTTTTACCCGCGCGGCGTCGCTGCTGGGCGTGACGCAATCGGCGCTCAGCCAGTCCGTCAGCGGCCTGGAAACGCGCCTGCAGATCCGCCTGCTCAGGCGCACCACGCGCAGTGTTTCGCCCACGGCAGCGGGCGAGCGGCTGCTCAACGCCATCGGCAACCGCTTCGACGAGATCGAGGCAGAGCTCGACGAGTTGACCGAACTGCGCGACAAGCCGGCGGGAACCGTGCGCATCACCTGTGGCGACTACGTGCTGCACAGTGTCCTGCTGCCCAAGCTGACGCCGCTGATGCGCGAGTACCCGGACATCAAGCTGGAGTTCGACGTGAACTATGGATTCCGCGACATCGTGGCGGACCGCTTCGATGCCGGTGTACGCATGGGCAAGACCATCGACAAGGACATGATCGCCGTGCCCATCGGTCCGCCAATGCGCCTGGCCGTGGTGGGGTCGCCCGGCTATTTCGAATCGCGGCCCGTCCCGAAGGTGCCCCAGGATCTGATGCAGCACGCCTGCATCAATCAGCGCATGCAAAGTTCGGGCGGCCTGTATGTATGGGACTTCGAACGAAGAGGCCGCCAGGTCAACGTCCGCGTGGACGGCCCGCTGATCTTCAACACCACCCAGCCCCAGATCGACGCGGCGCTGGCGGGACTTGGCCTGTCGCTGTTGCCGGAGGACGAATTGATGCCCTATCTGGAATCCGGCCAGCTGGTCCGGGTGCTGGAGGACTGGTGCCCCAGCTTCGAGGGATACCATCTTTACTACCCCAGCCGGCGGCAACCGTCGCCGGCGTTTTCGCTGGTGGTCGCCGCGCTGCGGGTCAGCAGGCCGGCGCGCAGCTAAGGCAGGGCGCCCGCTGGCGAGGTGTACCTGTCTATACTAGAGCCCACATTTTCACCGCTCACACGTTGCATACCCAGGATCCCTCGTGGCTGCCTCCCCTCCCCGATTGCCTGTCCCAGCCAATGCCCCGCCCGCGCCGCTGTACGCGCAGGTCAAGCAGATGATTGCGCAGCAGATCCGCAGCGGCGCGTGGCCCGCGCATTACCGCGTGCCGTCGGAAGCCGAACTGGTCGAAGAACTGGGGTTCAGCCGCATGACGATCAACCGCGCGCTGCGCGAATTGACGTCGGAAGGCTTGCTGGTGCGGATGCAGGGCGTCGGCACCTTCGTTGCCCAGCCCAAGGCGCGTTCGGCCTTGTTTGCCGTGAACAACATCGCCGACGAGATCGCGGCGCGCAACCACCGCCACCACAGCCGCGTGGTGCGTCTGGCTGAAGAGCCGGCTAGCGCCGAACAAGCCCAGGCGCTGGAAATCCGCGCCGGGCAGCCGGTCTTTCATTCGCTTATCGTCCACTACGAGGACGACGTGCCGATTCAGCTGGAAGATCGCTACGTCAACGTCCGCCTGGCGCCCGATTACCTGAAGCAGGACTTCACGCAAAGCACGCCGTACGACTACCTGACCCGCGTGGCGCCGCTGAGCGCGGGCGAGCACGTGGTCGAGGCGATCCTGGCCAAGCCGCGCGAGTGCCAATTGCTGCAGATCGACCGCCATGAACCGTGCCTGCTCATCAGCCGGCGCACCTGGTCCGGCGACCGCGCGGTGACGCTGGCCCGGCTGATCCACCCGGGTTCGCGTCACCGCCTGGAAGGCAAGTTCACGACGTGATGTCCGCGCCATTGCGGCGCCCCCCTGCTTCTATTGCCGATGCCGAAACCCCACGGGTTTCGGCATTTTTCATTGGGGTAATCCCTAGTCCTAAAATCGGTCATCTACTATTGTATATACAACCATAGGCATCATAAGATTCGATCACCTTGGCGCTGGATCACCGCGCGCCTCGACCCGATCCAGGAGACACACTTGAAGCCTTCCACCCGATTCCGCGACACCGTCATTCGCGCACCGCGCGGCAGCCAACTTACGGCCAAGAGCTGGCTGACCGAAGCGCCCTTGCGCATGCTCATGAACAACCTCGACCCCGACGTGGCCGAGAACCCGAACGAGCTCGTCGTGTATGGCGGTATCGGCCGTGCGGCCCGCGACTGGGATTGCTACGACAAGATCGTTGAATCCCTCACGGCCCTGAACGACGACGAAACACTGCTGGTGCAATCGGGCAAGCCGGTCGGCGTGTTCAAGACGCACACCAACGCGCCCCGCGTGCTGATCGCCAATTCGAACCTCGTCCCGCATTGGGCCACGTGGGAACACTTCAACGCGCTGGACGCCAAGGGGCTGGCCATGTACGGCCAGATGACCGCCGGCAGCTGGATCTACATCGGCAGCCAAGGCATCGTGCAGGGCACGTACGAAACCTTCGTCGAAGCGGGCCGCCAGCACTATGGCGGCAACCTGGCCGGTCGTTGGGTCCTGACCGCCGGCCTGGGCGGCATGGGCGGCGCGCAGCCCCTGGCGGCCACGCTGGCCGGCGCGTGCTCGCTCAACATCGAATGCCAGCAAAGCCGGATTGATTTCCGCCTGCGCACGCGCTACGTGGACGAACAGGCCGCCAACCTGGACGACGCGCTGGACCGCATCGCCAAACACACGCAAGCAGGCCGCGCGGTGTCCGTCGCGCTCTGCGGCAACGCGGCCGAAATCCTGCCCGAACTCGTGCGCCGGGGCGTCAGGCCCGACATGGTCACCGACCAGACCAGTGCGCACGACCCCTTGAACGGCTACCTGCCCGCCGGCTGGACCTGGCAGGAATACCGCGATCGCGCGCAGCGCGAACCGGCGGCAGTCATCAAGGCCGCCAAGCAGTCGATGGCCGTGCATGTGCAGGCCATGCTGGCATTCCAGCGGCAGGGCATCCCCACCTTCGACTACGGCAACAACATCCGGCAGATGGCCAAGGAGGAAGGCGTTGCCGACGCGTTCGACTTCCCCGGCTTTGTGCCGGCCTACATCCGGCCGCTGTTCTGCCGGGGCGTGGGGCCGTTCCGCTGGGCCGCGCTGTCCGGCGACCCCCAGGACATCTACAAGACCGACGCCAAGGTCAAGGAACTGATTCCCGACGACGCCCACCTGCACCGCTGGCTCAGCATGGCGCGCGAACGCATCAGCTTCCAGGGGCTGCCCGCCCG
>JAEYVD010000758.1 GCA_023432075.1 Pseudomonadota bacterium
TTGCAAAAGACGCTGGCCTCGCCCGACTTGAAGGAACGGCTGGCGGCGCAGGGCACGCAGCTTTACACGGGTACGCCCGACGAATATCAGCGCTTCATTGGCGGCGAAAAGACCAAGTGGGCCGAGATCGTGAAGCGCGCCAATATCAAGATGGAATAGGAGACACGCATATGGAAAGGAGCTACGCATGAATACCGGGGCTTCCCACCCGCTGGCGGGCAAGCCGCTGGAACTGGCCGATACGCTGCGGTCGGGCAACGCATGGAAGATCCGGCTGGCCTGCGGGCTGATGGGCCTGCCGGTCAAGCGGCGCACGTTCGACATCGTTCAGGGCGACCTGGAAACCGAGGCGTTCGCGCGCATCAATCCGTGGCGGCAGGTGCCGGCGCTGTTGACGCCGGAAGGGCAGTGGCTGGCGGAGTCGCAGGCGATCCTGTGGTATCTGGGCATGGGCACGTCGTGGCTGCCGGAGGACCGGCTGGCGCAGGCGCAGGTGTTGAGCTGGCTGAGTTTCGAGCAGACGCAGCACATGCACGCGTTTGCGCAGCCGTGCCTCTTGATCCACCTGCGCCAGACCGCCAAGACGGACGATCCCGACATGGTGGCGGGGCGCGCGGCGGGCATTAAGGCCGCCGCGCTGATGGACGGCCACCTGGCGGGCCGCGAGTTTCTGGTGGGTGCCTCGCCCACCATCGCGGATATCGCCCTGTACCCTTACACGAGCATGGCGGGCGAGGGCGGTTACGACCTTTCCGGCTTTGCGCACATCACTGCCTGGCTGGCCCGCATGCGCGCCTTGCCGGGATTTACGCCGTTGATGGAAACGGCATGACGGAGACATGATGGCCGATACGATGCACCTGGGAAAGGACGAACTGATTGCGCGCGCGCAGGTCGAGATGCAGCGTCAGTTCGACACCCCGCAATGGACATTGCGCGAGCGGCTGGCGCTGACCTGCCGCATCCTCTTTGACGGCGGGCATGATTCGGGCCTGGCGGGCCAGATCACGGCACGCGCCGACGCGCCCGACCGCTACTTCACGCAGCGTTTGGGGTTGGGCTTCGACGAGATCACGGCAAGCAACCTGCTGCTGGTGGACGAAGACCTGCGCGTGCAGGAAGGTGGCGGCATGCCCAATCCGGCAAACCGCTTTCATTCGTGGATCTACCGCGCGCGGCCCGACGTGAACTGCATCATCCACACGCATCCGCTGCACGTGGCGTCGCTGTCCATGCTGGAGGTTCCGCTTGAGGTCTCGCACATGGACAACTGCCCGCTCTACGGCGACGTGGCGTTCCTGAAGGACTGGCCGGGCGTGCCGGTGGGCAACGAGGAAGGCGAGATCATTTCCAAGGCGCTGGGTTCCAAGCGCGCCATCCTGCTGTCGCATCACGGCATGCTGATTGCGGCCGGGTCGGTGGAAGAAGCCTGCGTGCTGGCGCTGCAGTTCGAGCGTGCCGCCCGGATGCAGCTGCTGGCGATGGCCGCGGGCAAGATCCAGCCGATTCCGCCGGAACTGGGCCGCGAGGCGCACGACTGGATTCTGACGCCCAAGCGGTCGCAGGTGGGGTTCTCGTACTATGCGCGCCGCGCCCTGCGGGCGCACCCTGATGTGCTGAGCTAGGCGAAGCAGGGCGGGGCGGCTCGACGGCGGCGGGCTTTTGGGGCATTCTTGCCGGTTGTATTTGCGCATTCCCTGCCCATGATCGACCTGCCGCACCGCCTACGCACCTTGCGCCGCCAGCAAACCCTGTCCCTGGAACAGCTGGCGCAGCGCACGGGATTGACCAAAAGCTATCTCTCCAAACTGGAGCGGGGCTTGAGCGAGCCGTCGATTTCCACGGTGCTGCGCCTGGCCGAGGCCTATGGCGTGGGCGTGTCCCAACTGGTCGGGGACGACGGCGCCGCGCAAGACGAAGTGGTCAGCGTGGTGCGGGTGGCCGACCGGGAGGCCCTGCAGCGGCGCGGCCTGGGCAGCGAGTACCATTACGAGTCGCTGGCGGGGCGGCGCAAGGTCAAGGCGATGGAGCCTTTCGTGGTGCATCCGCCGCGCGAATTTCCGGACGCCGCCGCGGTGTTTCCGCATCCGGGCGAGGAATTCCTGCTGGTGCTCAAGGGCGCCATCGAGGTCCACGTGGGCGAACGCCAGTTCCGCCTGGAGACCGGCGATTCCGTCTACTTCGACTCCGAATTGCCGCACCGCATGCGCACCGTCAGCCGGGCCATGGCCGAGGTGCTGGTGGTGGCGGCGCACTGAACGCCCGGGGCCGGCTCACTGACTCGCTATTGAAAGACACAGGACCAACCATGAAAAACGATCAATCGCGGCTTGTCCGCATCGATGCCGGCCCGATGAAGAACCCGGTGCCCGGCAAGCCGCGCCGCCCGATTTCGGGCGATGCCGCGTTTCGGACCGTGACCGCCTTTGAAGGCAACGCGGGCAAGGCCGAGGCCGGCGTGTGGGAAAGCACGGCGGGCTCGTTCCAGTCCAACACCACCGGCTACATCGAATTCGGCTATATCGTCGAAGGCGCCGCGCGTCTTGTGGACCCGGACGGCACGGTGCACGCGCTGACCGTGGGCGAAGCCTTTGTCATGCCCGAAGGCTATACGGGCCGCTGGGAAGTCGACCACTTCGTCAAGAAGATCTATTTCATCACCCGCATGGGCTGAACCGCTCGGCGACACCCCGAACACAACCCGGAGCAATCCTCATGACCGCAATTCCCGCTGCCCCCACGCCGGGCGCAGCGCTGCCCGCCCGCACCGCGCAGGTGGATGTCGTCTCGATCCAGTCCCAGGTCGTCTACGGCTATGTCGGCAACAACGCCGCCATGCCGGTGTTCCGCAAGGCGGGACTGCGCGCCATTGCGCTGCCCACCGTCATCCTCAGCAATACGCCGCACTATCCCACCCTGCACGGCGGGGCGGTGCCGCTAGACTGGTTCGAGGGCTTGCTGAAAGGGTTGGACGAGCGGCGCGTGAGCCAGGTGGCGCGCGCGGTGGTCTGCGGATATCTGGGGCAGCCGGGGCAGGCCGGATTGCTGGCGCAATGGCTGTCGGCCGTGCGGGCCTCGCGTCCTGAGCTGCGGGTGTTCATCGACCCGGTCATGGGCGATCGCAATGACGGGCTCTACGTGGACGAGGGGCTGGTCGCGCAGTATCGCGATCTGCTGGTGCCGCTGGCCGAGGGCATGACGCCCAATCATTTCGAGCTGGAATTGCTGGTGGGCCGTGCGCTGTCGTCGGTCGATGAAGTGGTGACCGCCGCCCGCGAGTTGATCGCGCGCGGGCCGCAGTGGATCGTCGCGACCAGCGCCGCGCCGATGACGGCGGCGCCCGGCACGTTGCAATTGGTGGTGGTCACGCGGGACGACGTCACGGTCGTGACCCATCCCGAGATCGCCATTCCGCCGTCGGTGCACGGCACGGGCGACGTGTTTATGGCGGGCGTGTCGTCGCGACTGCTGAACGGCCTGACGCTGGTTCAGGCGGTTCGCGAAGCCGCCACCCAGGTCACGGTGACGCTGCAGCGCACCCGCGAACTGGGCTGGGAAGAGCTGGCCGCCGAGGGCTAGCCGCGGGCGGGGCCTGCCCCGCCTGACGCGCCTTTAGTACGTCTTGTACGGCAGGAACTTGCCGCTCATCACGATCTGCACGCGGTCGCCCTTGGGGTCGGCCTCGCGCGACAGATCCATCTTGAAGTCGATGGCGCTCATGATGCCATCGCCAAACTCTTCATTGATCAGCGCCTTGAAGGTGGTGCCGTAGACGTTGATCAGTTCATAGAAGCGGTAGATCAGCGGGTCGGTGGGCACGGTGCTGGGCAGCGAGCCCTTGTAGGGCACGACCTGCAACTGCACGACGGCGTCAGCGGGCAGGTCCAGCACGCGGGCGGCGGCCAGCGCCTGTTCCTCGGTCATGGTCATTTGGCCCAGCAGCGCGGCGGTGGTCCATTCCTTGCTCTGGCCGACGGCTTCGGCGATGGCGCCCCACGAGAGCTTTTTTTCCAGCTTGCGGGTGACGACGAGTTCAGTGACTTCAGCGCGGGACATCATGGTGGTTCACTCCTTGTGGATGGCCTTGTCGACCAGGAAGTCGACGAGATGGTTTCGGATGTCGTAATAGCGGGGTTCGTGATGCAGGCTGGCGCGCGTGCGGTCGCGCGGCAGGTCCACGGTGACGGATTCGGCGATGCGGGCGTACGGACCCGCGCTCATGAGCAGGATGCGGTCCGACAGCAGGATGGCCTCGTCGACGTCGTGCGTGATCATGAAGACGGTCTGGCGGGTTTCCTGGACGATGGCGCGCAGCTCGTCCTGGATGGCGCCGCGGGTCAGCGCGTCCAGCGCGCCAAAGGGTTCGTCCAGCAGAAGCATCTTGGGCTGGATCGCAAAGGCGCGGGCGATGCCCACGCGCTGCTTCATGCCGCCGGACAGTTCGCAGGGCTTCTTGCCGGCGGCGTGGCCCAGCCCGACCATGTCGAGGTAACGCTGGCTGTGCGCGCGCACCTGTTCGCGGCTGTAGGCGGGCCAGCGCGAACGCACGCCGAATTCCACGTTTTGCAGCGCCGTCAGCCACGGCAAGAGCGCGTGCGCCTGGAACACGACGCCGCGTTCCAGCGACGGCCCCGAAATCTGGCGGCCGTCCATGATGACGATGCCTTCGTTGCTGTCGTCGATGCCGGCCAGCACGTTAAGGATGGTGGTCTTGCCGCAGCCTGAGTGGCCGATGACGCAGACGAACTGGCCCTTGTCGATCTGGAAATCGATGTTCTCGAAGACGGGCGGCTGCGGACGGCCATCGCGCCCCGGGTAGCGCTTGCCCAGCCCTTGGACCTGCAGGAAAGATTGGCTCATGCGCGTTACTCCCGATAGCTCACCAGCCGCGCGGCGCGCGCCAGCAGGTTGTCCAGCAGCATGCCGATCAGGCCAATGAAGACGATGGCGCAGATGATGTTGGAGATGGACAGGTTGTTCCATTCGTTCCAGACGAAGTAGCCGATGCCGGTGCCGCCGATCAGCATTTCGGCGGCCACGATCACCAGCCACGCGATGCCGACCGAGATGCGCATGCCGGTCATGATGGTGGGCGCGGCGGCGGGCAGGATGACTTGCAGCGCGGTGCGCAACCGCGACACCTCCAGCGTGCGCGCCACGTTCAGCCAATCCTGCCGCACGGCGCCCACGCCGAACGCGGTGTTCACCAGCATGGGCCACAACGAGCAGATGAAGATCACGAAGACGGCGGAGGTGTTGGCGTCCTTGATGGTGTAGAGCGCCAGCGGCATCCACGCCAAGGGCGAGATCGGCTTGAGCACCTGGATGAAGGGATCGAACGCGCGGTAAACGGTGCGCGACATGCCGATCAGGAACCCGAGCGGGATGGCCACCAGCGCGGCCAGGCCGAAGCCCGTCAGCACCCGCGCCACGGAGTAGCCCAGCTGGATCCCGATGCCTTTGTCGTTCGGTCCGCGGTCGTAGAACGGATCCTTCAAGTGCTGCCACAGCTGCGCGCCGACTTCGGCGGGACCGGGGAACGGCGTCTTGGACCCGCTGGCCGCGGCGTTGCCGACCAGCGCCGCGTAAGCCGGGTCCACCGTCGCTTCGCCCGCATCGGGACGGGTGGCGGCGTGCCAGAGCAGCAGGAATGCCAGGAACAGGGCGATGGACAGGAACGTGGCCCGCCAGTGTTGCACCGACCCCATCAGGTCCTCCGGATCTTGAAGCTGGCGAGGTAAGCCTCGGGCTGGCTGGGATCAAAGGGCTTGCCCATGACGCTGAAGGTCTTGCCGGTTTCGGCGGGCGGGGTGAGGCCGGCTTCGCGCATCAGGCGAACGGCGTCGGTCGCCAGGAACACGTCGCTCGCGACCTTCTGATAGTCGACGTCGCCCTTGACCTGGCCCCAGCGCTTCATCTGCGTCAGGATCCAGACTGCGAACGACTGCCAGGGCATGGGGTCGAAGTCGATGCGGTTGGGATCGGTCAGCACCTTGCCCAGGCCGTCGGCGTAGGTGCCGGTCAGCACCTGCTCGACCACCGTGACGGGCTGGTTCAGGTAGTTGGGCGCGGCGATGGCGGTGGCGATTTCCTTGCGATTGGCCGGATTGCGGGCGTAGGCGGTGGCCTCGATGATGGCTTTCAGCAGAGCCTGATAGGTGTTGGGCATGGTGGTGACGAACTCCTTGCTGGCGGAGAACGCGCAGCAGGGGTGGCCGTCCCAGATGGCCTTGGACAGGATGTGGATGAAGCCCACGCCGTCGTACACGGCGCGCTGGTTGACGGGATCGGGCGCCAGGAAGCCGTCGATGTTGTCGGCGCGCAGGTTGGCCACCATTTCGGGCGGCGGCACGGAACGGATCTGCACGTCGGTATCGGGATCCAGGCCGTGCTCAGCCAGGTAGTAGCGCAACAGGTAGTTGTGCATGGAGTAGTCGAAGGGGACGGCGAACTTGAAGCCCTTCCAGTCCTTCGGGTCTCGGCGGTCCTTGTGCTTCATGGACAGCGTGATGGCCTGGCCGTTGATGTTCTCGACGGCGGGCATGGTCCACGGCACGGCGCGGCTGGCGCCGACGCCCATCGAGATGGCGAGCGGCATGGGCGACAGCATGTGGGCGGCGTCATACTCGCCGGACATGGCCTTGTCGCGGATGAGCGCCCAGCCGGCGGTCTTGACGACTTCGACGTCCAGGCCCTGTTTGCCGTAAAAGCCCATGGGGTGCGCCATGATGATGGGCGTGGCGCAGGTGATGGGGATGAAGCCGACCTTGAGCTTCTGTTTTTCCAGCGGGCCGGCGGTCTGCGCGAAGGCTTCCTTGGCGGCGGCCAGCGGAAAGATCGACGCGATGGCGGCCATGGCGGTGCCGCTGCCGACGGCACGCAGGAAGCGGCGGCGCAGCGCATCCTGCGGGAACAGGGCGCGCATGACGGCCTGTTCGACGGCGCTGCCGGCGGCGTCGCCCTGCGAGATGGCCTGCGTGGCGCGCTCGTGTTCGGCCTGCGAGGCGTGGCGTCCGCAGCCGCATGCCAGGCGGCTGTTGGCGTCAAACGGGTTGCTGAAAAGGGACATGATGGCTCCTTCGGTCGGGAATGGAGCCATCATGGGGCTGGCCGGCGGCGGCCGGTATCGCCGGTTCAACGATACGCGTGTAGGGGCCTTACTACGTGGTGCGCGGGCTGCGCCGGGATAGTGCGGCAGGCGCTCAGATCGCACCCAACTGGTGCGTGTTGGCGTAGGCGACCAATTCCACCAGCGTGCGGACGTTGAGCTTTTCGAAGATGCGGCTGCGGTAGGTGGAGATGGTGTTGACGGACAGGGCAAGCTGTTCGCCAATGGCCGAGACGGAGCGGCCGGCCACCAGAAGCTGCAACACCTGGAATTCGCGGTTGGACAGCAATTCGTGGGGCGGGCGGGAGCTGTCCTGGCGCACGGTGTGGGCGAGCAGTTCGGCGACGGTGGGCGTGACGTACATCTTGCCGGCGGCGGCGTTGGTCAGGGCGGCAAGCAGTTCTTCAGGCTCGCACCCTTTGTTCAGATACGCATGGGCGCCGGCGCGCAGGGCGCGGACGGCGAACTGGGATTCGGGGTAGACGGAGAGCATGACGACGCCCAATCCCGGATGATCGGCGCGCACGCTTTTCAGTACATCCAGCCCGTCGCGCTCGCCAAGGGCGACGTCCAGGACGATGGCGTCGTAGTGGGCCTGGCGCAGGGCGCGCAG
>JAEYVD010000813.1 GCA_023432075.1 Pseudomonadota bacterium
CCGCGCCGGCCGCCACATTTCGCCCGCCGCGCGCGAACTGCTGGACCACATCGTGCGCGGCATCGGCGCGCATGCCGCCGCGCCAACTGATACGGTCGGTTGAACCGGATCTGCATCTGTCTGCGCCGCAGCCCAACGTCTACAGTGGACGGTCAACAATCCGCCCGGAGGCGCATATGCTCAGTTTCCTGCGCACGGTCCGCTCCGTGCTATGGGCCTTTTTCGGCGTGCGCCGCGGCCGCGGCTACGACGCCGACATCGCCCACAACAAACCCGGCCCCCTCATCGCCACCGGCCTGCTGCTCGCGGCCTGCCTGGTGATTATTTTGGTGTTCGTGGCGCGCTGGGCGGTGAATGCGGCGTTGTAGCCGCGTCGCCGACGCGCACCGGCCGAGCCAGTTGCAACTAGCTATAGGCAAGGACGGCGCCGCTGGACGGCATCGGTGCAGATGATTTCCCGCAAAGGCTGAAAACGCATCCTTTGCAAAAATACCCGTCACGCATAAACCATGCCCCTCCGGCAGCCGTACTTTGTAAAGGGCGTTGCGCACGCCCTCCGCAAAAACAGCCGCCCCGCCGCCCGGCCGCCCGAAGGCGGGGCAGCCCCCTCGGGGGGCAGCTAGCGCGCGAAGCGCGCGCGGCGTGGGGGCTCTTATTTCTTTATTACCAGAATGACTTAGACGGTCTTTACGGCTGCCTGTTACGGTTATGAATCCCGTTTTTCCGGCGCCGTGCGCCCGCCCCTCCCGGGGTTCAGACCGAGAAGATTTCAAGGGCAGTAGACATGTACGTGTATGACCCCGTCGATCAACAGCTTGTCGAGCAGCGTGTCGCGCAGTTTGCCGATCAGACGCGCCGCTTTCTCGACGGCCAGCTTACCGAGGACGATTTCCGCGTCCTGCGCCTGCAGAACGGCCTGTATATCCAGCGCCACGCTCCCATGCTGCGCGTTGCGATTCCGTATGGCCTGCTGGCGTCGCGCCAGTTGCGCACCCTTGCGCACATCGCACGCAAATGGGACCGCGGCTACGGGCATTTCAGCACCCGTCAGAACATCCAGTTCAACTGGCCCAAGCTGGAAGACGTGCCGGACATCCTGGCGGAACTCGCCACGGTGCAGATGCATGCCATCCAGACCAGCGGCAACTGCATCCGCAACACCACCACGGATCACTTTGCCGGCGTCGCGCCGGACGAGCTCGTCGATCCGCTGATCTGGTGCGAGATCATCCGCCAGTGGTCCACGCTGCATCCTGAATTCGCCTTTTTGCCGCGCAAGTTCAAGATCGCGGTCAGCGGCGCCGTGGAAGACCGCGCCGCCGTGGGCGTGCACGACATCGGCCTGCAGGCGGTCGAACGCGACGGCAAGCTGGGTTTCCGCGTGTGGATCGGCGGCGGCCTGGGCCGCACGCCCATCGTCGGCAAGCTCATCAATCCGTTCGTCGAATGGCAGCATCTTCTGACTTATCTGCAGGCTGCGCTGCGCGTGTACAACCTGCATGGCCGCCGCGACAACAAGTACAAAGCGCGCATCAAGATTCTGGTCAAGGACCTGACGCCCGAGGTCTACGCGCAGCAGGTCGATGAAGAATGGCAGCGCATCAAGGGCGGCCCCGACACCATCACGCAGGAATTCGTAGACCGCATCAAGTCGCGCTTCGTCTGGCCGCAGCACGATGCCGCCGCCGCGGCGGACATCGACAACACCGCCGCGCTGGCCGCGAGCGACAAGCGTTTTGCCCGCTGGCTGCGCACTAATGTGCATGCGCACAAGGTTGCGGGCTACGCGGCGGTAACGGTGTCGCTCAAGCCCACCGGCGTGCCGCCGGGCGACATCACCGCGGACCAGATGGACGCCGTGGCCGACCTGGCCGACGACTTCGGTTATGGCGAACTGCGCGTGTCGCACGAACAGAACCTGATCCTGGCCGACGTGCGCCGTTCGCGTCTGCATGAGCTGTGGCAAAAGCTGGAGGCCCTGAACCTCGCCACGCCCAACGTCGGCCTGCTGACCAACATCATCGCCTGTCCGGGCGGAGACTTCTGCGCGCTGGCCAATGCCGTCTCCATTCCCGTGGCCGAAGCCATCCAGCGCCAGTTCGACGATCTGGACTACCTGTTCGAAATCGGCGAACTTGACCTGAACATCTCGGGCTGCATCAACTCCTGCGGCCATCATCACGTCGGCCACATCGGCATCCTTGGCGTCGATAAAGCCGGCGAGGAGTGGTATCAGGTCACGGTGGGCGGCCGCCAGAACGGCGCTGCCAAGCCCCTGCCCGACCTTGAATCCACGCACGGCGGCGGCGCGGCCATCGGCCGCATCATCGGCCCCTCGTTCGCGCGCCATCAGGTGCCGGGCGTGGTCGATCGCCTCATCCGCACCTACCTGGGCCTGCGCGACAGCGAGGCCGAGCGCTTCATCGACGTGGTCGACCGCGTCGGCATCGACCCCTTCAAGCAGGACGTGTACGCGGACCCTGCCTTCGCCAAACCCACGCAGCACGCGGAGCCCGCCCATGTCTGAGATCTACGCCCACGACGCGCCCGGCCCGCACCTGATCCGCAACGGCAAGCTGGAGGCCGACACGTCGCGCCCCTTCGTGCCCGAACCCGAAGTGCCGGCCGAGGGCCAGGTGCCCGCCGACGAGCCGGGCTGGATCGTGCCGCTGTCCGTCTGGAAGACGTCGCGCGCCACGCTGCGCCGCCACAAGCATCCCGTGGCGGTATTGCTGGGCCCCGATGCCGACCTGACCGATCTGGCGGACGCCGACGGCGTGCTGCATCCCGAAGGCATTGCCTTCATTGCCGTGGACTTCCCGGTCTACACCGATGGCCGGGGCTACTCGCTGGCCCAATTGCTGCGCACGCGCTACCAGTGGCAGGGCGAGCTGCGCGCGGTGGGCGACGTGATGATCGACACCATCCACTACCAGGCGCGCGTGGGTTTTGACAGTTTTCTCGTCAAGCCCGGACACGATCCGCACAAGGCGCTGGCCGCCTTCAAGACGTTCACGGTGCACTACCAGAAGACATACCGCGTCCCCACGCCCGCGGCCGCCTGAACGAACCGCCTGAACGAGACTACATAAACGAGGCCGCCTGCGGCCTCAGTCCCCTTCGCCAGGCGCCGCCCCAAGCTGCATGCCGAACCCGCTTTGCGCCAGTTGCGCGCGGATCAGGTCGGCGATGCTGCGTTGGCGCGGCGCCTGCATCCGGCTGATCAGGCTGGATACGCTGACCGCCAGCCGCGGATACCCGCCGGCATCGCACAGCGCCACCCCCACGCCCAACACGCCAGGCACCGCCGCGTTGCCCACAACTGCCCAGCCGCGCCCGCGCGTGTTCTCGACCAGCCGCCGCATCTGCGCCACCGTCATGCCGCCATAGGCGCGTAGCGCCTGCTCGTTTTGCGCCACGACCTCGTCGGCTTCGGCGGCGGGCAACGCGCCCAGCAGCGCCAGACCCGCCGCGCCCACGCCCAGCGGCTGCCGATGCCCGACCGTCACGGCCAGCACCTGCACCGGGTAGTTGCCAACCTCCCGATGCAGGCAGAGCGAGTCATTCGCCGCCCGGCAGATGAGAAACGCCGAATCGCCGCTGACATCACTGATCTGGCGCAGCAACGGCCGCAGGCTGCGCACGGCCTGAGCGTGCGGATCGCCGGCCATCATCACGCCCAGTTCGGCGACGCGCCAGCGCGGCGCGCCCGATTCGCGCAGCGCATAGCCCTCTTCGACCAGCACATCCAGGTAGCGGTACACCGTGGACCGCTGCATGCCGGCGGCCCGCGCGATGTCCACCACGTGCATGCCGGCCGCGCCGGCCTGGCGCAACACGCCCAGCACCTTCAGCCCGCGCCGCAGGATGCGCGGACCGGAACCCTCGGAATCCGGTTTGTTCAATTTCTGGACACCTTGCGTTGATAGGGCCTCCATCAAAGCCGAATATGAAGGCGGACAGACGGAGATCTGTCCAATTATTAGACAAACAGGACGGAGACAACAATGAAGACATTCGGCAAGCGCTGGACCGCTGCGGCGGTGGCCTTGAGCGGCGCCCTCGTGGCCGCCGCCCCCGCCTGGGCGGCCAAACCCTATCCCGAACGCCCCATCACCCTCGTCGTCGGTTACGCCGCCGGCGGCGCCACCGATATCGTGGCGCGCCTGATGGCCAAATCGTTGTCCGAAGAGCTGGGACAGACGGTCGTGGTCGAGAACAAGACCGGCGCCAACAGCAACATCGGCGCAGAAATCGTCTCGCGCGCCGCGCCCGACGGCTACACGCTGTATGTCGGTTCCATCGCCAACACCATCAACCGCACGCTGTACAGCCAGCTGAACTACGACTTCGTCAAAGGCTTCGAGCCGGTCGGCCTGCTGGCGACCATTCCGAACATCCTGGTGGTCAATCCCAAGCTGCCGATCAAGTCCGTGCAGGAATACATCGCGTATGCCAAGAAGAACCCCGGCAAGCTGACCTGCGCCTCGTCCGGCAGCGGATCGTCCATTCACCTGTCGTGCGAACTCTTCAAGATGAAGACCGGCACCGACATCCTGCACGTGCCCTATCGCGGCAGCGGCCCCGCGGTGGCGGACCTGCTGGGCGGCCAGGTGGATTCCATGTTCGACAACCTGCCCTCGTCGCTGCCCCACGTGCAGGCGGGCAAGCTGCGCGCCATTGGTGTGACCTCGCCCGAGCGCCTGCCCGCCACGCCCGATGTGCCCACGCTGGCCGAATCCGGCCTGCCGGGCTTCGACGTGGAATCGTGGTTCGGCCTGGTGGCGCCGGCAGGCACGCCAAAACCCGTCATCGACCGCCTGAATCAGGCGGTGAACAAGGCGCTGGCCAGCCCCGCCCTGCAGACCTCGTACAAGCAGGGCGGATTCTTCCCGCCGCAGCCGCCCAACACGCCGGAGACCTTTGCCAAGAAGATCGCCAGCGAAATCGACAAGTGGGGTGCGGTCGTGAAAAGCGCCAACCTCAAGGCCAACTAGCGACCCAAGGAGCTCAGGTGTACCCGATTGATTTTTTCTTCCGCGCGGCCGAGCTGCATCCGGACCGCGTGGCGCTCGACGGTCCCGACGGGCAGGTCACCTACGCGCGGCTGGCGGCCGACACCCGCGCGCTGGCAGCCGCGCTGCAGGACCTGGACCCGGCGCCGCAGACGCGCGTGGCCATCTGCGCCGGCAACTCGGCGCGCCACATCCTGGCGCTGCTGGCGGTGCTGGCCAGCGGCAAGGTGTGGGTGCCGCTCAACTACCGCAGCACGGCGCGCGAGATCGGCCGCATCCTGGATGCCACCGAGCCCACCATCGTGATCGTGGACGGCGTGGGCGGGCCGCTCGTGCCCGTGGGCCCGTCGCGACGCATCGAGCTGGAAGACGCGGCGGCCGACCTGACGCTGGATGGCCTCTTGACGGGTTTTGCGGGCAGCGCGCCGCTGCGCCACGCGCTGCCCCGCGACGCCACCCAGGCCATCAAGTTCACGGGCGGCACGACCGGGCTGCCCAAGGGCGTGATGCAGCCGTATCACGCGTGGAACGCCGGCATCGTCAACCAGATCCTCAACTGGGGCCTCACCGCCGACGACCGCTATGTGGTGTCCGCGCCCATCACGCACGGCACGGGCACGTATCTGCTGCCGGTGCTGGCGCAAGGCGGCGCGCATCTGCTGCTGGGCACCGTGTCGCCCGCCACCATCACTGCGGCGTTTCGCGAGCGGGGCGGCACGCTGAGCTTCATGCCGCCCACGCTCATCTACATGCTGATGGCGCAGCCAGGCGTGTCGCGCGCGGACTTCCCGCGCCTGCGCAACCTGATCTACGGCGGCGCGCCGATGCCTGTCGAAAAAATCGAGCGCGCACGCGCGTTCTTCGGTCCGGTACTGGGCACGACCTATGGCCAGACCGAGGCGCCGCAGATCGTCACCGTGCTGCGCCCCGCCGACCTGGAAGCGCCCGAGAATCGTGCCTCCGTCGGCCGGGTCACGCCGCTGTCGGACGTGGCGATCATGGCGCCCGACGGCATGCTCTTGCCGCGCGGCGAGATCGGCGAAGTGGTGGTCCAGGGCGATCTGGTCATGACCGGCTACTGGCGGCTGCCCGAGAAAACGGCCGAGACCGTGATCGACGGCTGGCTGCACACCGGCGACACCGGCCTCATCGATGCGCGCGGCTATCTGTTCCTGAAGGACCGCCTGCGCGACGTCATCATCACTGGCGGTTTCAACATCTACCCGGTGGACGTCGAGAACGCGCTGTCCGCGCATCCGGCCGTCTACGAGTGCTCGGTATTCGGCGTGCCCGACGACAAATGGGGCGAAGCCGTGCACGCGGCCGTTCAGCTTCAACCCGGCGCGCAAGCGAGCGACGATGAACTTAAGGCGCACGTCCGCACGCTGCTGGGCCCGGTGGCCACGCCCAAGCAGATCCATTTCCACGACAGCCTGCCGCGCTCGAGCGTGGGCAAGGTGCTGAAGAACGCGGTGCGCGACGCCGCAATGAAGGAGACGCCATGAACACGCCCGAAACCCGCCTGTGCGCCCATCACCTGACCGGCATGTCGTACCGCGACGTCGACCTGGTCGAAGACCTGATCGGCAAGAAGTCCTTCACCGAGGTGATGATCATGCAGATCCTGGGACGCGACGCGCGGCCGGTGGACATGCGCATCGTGGACGCCGTGCTGGTCACGCTGATGGAGCACGGCATGACGCCCAGCGCGATCGCCACGCGCCTGATCTACATGAGCGCCCCCGAGAACCTGCAGGGCGCCGTGGCGTCCGGCCTGATGGCCGTGGGCAGCCAGTTCGTCGGCACCATGGAGAACTGCTCGCGCCTGCTGGACCGCATCCGGCAGGCCGCCGACGGCCCCGCGGAGGCGCTGGCGATTGCGCGCGAGCACCGCGCCTCGCGCAGCCCGCTGCCCGGCTTCGGGCATCACCTGCACAAACCGGACGATCCGCGCGCGATCAAGCTGCTGGCGCTGGCCGAGGCGGAGAGTGAACTGAGCGGCCAGTCCGTGCAGGCCCTGCGCTGGCTGGCCAGCGCCATCGACGAGACCTACGGCAAGCACATCACCATCAATGCGACGGGCGCCGTGGCCGCGCTGCTCAGCGAAATCGGCGTCCCCACCGACCTGATGCGCGGCTTTGCCGTCATCTCGCGCGCGGCGGGCCTGGTGTCGCACGTTGCCGAAGAGCAGCAAAGCCCTTCCGGGCGTTTTATCTGGGAAACCATCGACCACGCCATTCCGTACGTGGGCAAGGGCAAGTCCCATCAGCATGACGGCGGGCAATCATGACGGCGGCATCCGGCGGGCGCCTGGCCGGTAAGGTCGTGCTGGTGGCGGGCGCGGGCACATCGGCGCCCGGCTGGAGCATCGGCAAGGCCAGCTGCGTGACGCTGGCGCGCCAGGGCGCGGCCATCATCGCGCTGGACGCCAACCTGACCGCCGCCGAAGAGGCGGCGCACGAAGTCGAATCGGCCGGCGGCTGCGCGCTGCCGGTGCAGGCCGACGTGGCCGACCCCGCTGCGATGCAGGCCGCGGTGGATGCGGCGCTGGGCCGCTTCGGCCGCATCGACGTCCTGCAGGCCAACGCGGGCATCGGCAAGGTGGGCGGCCCCGAAGACATCTCGCTGCAAGACTGGGATCGCATCCAGCAGGTGAACGTGACCAGCCTGCTGATCGCGACACGGCTGGTGGTCCCGCTGATGCGCGCGCAAGGCGGCGGGGCCATCGTCGCGGTGTCGTCGATCGCGGGCATCCGGTACACCGGCTATCCGCATCTGGCCTACAGCGTCAGCAAGGCCGCCGTCATCCACTTTGCACGGATGGCCGCGCAGCAATATGCCGCCGACCGCATCCGCGTGAACACGGTGATTCCCGGGCTGATCGACACCCCGCGCGTGGCCAGCAACGTCGCCAGGATGTTCGATGCCAACGACCTGGACGCCGCCCGCGCGGCGCGCGACAGGCAGGTGCCGATGGGCCGCATGGGCACGCCCTGGGAGGTCGCCAACGCGGTGGCCTTTCTGGCTTCCGACGACGCGTCTTACATCACCGGCACCGAACTGCTGGTCGATGGCGGCCTGACGGGCAAGTACGCCTGACGCGCCTACTCGGCCTTGATGTTGCCGCGCTGGATCACGCCCGTCCACTTGGCCACGTCGTCCTGGATGCGCTGCGCGAATTGCGCCGGCGTGCTGCCGACGGGCTGAAAGCCCATCCCCGTCAGCTTGTCCCGCAACGCGCCGCGCTGCACGGATTCGGCCAACGTCTGCGACAGGCGCTCGATGATCGGCGCGGGCACGCCAGCCGGCGCAACCAGGCCGAACAACGGCGAGATGTCCACGCCCGGCAGGCCCGCTTCCGCAAAGGTGGGCACGTCGGGCAGCTGGCTGACGCGCTGCGGGCTGGTGACCGCCAGCGCCCGCAGCTTGCCGCCCTTGATGTGTTCAAGCATCGTGGGCACGGTGGCAAACCCGAACTGCACCTGACCGCCCAGGAGGTCGGTGATCACGGTGCCGCCGCCGCGGTACGGCACGTGCAGCACGTCCACGCCCGCCTGCTGGCGCAGTTGCTCGCCGGCCAGATGCGGACCGCTGCCCACGCCCGCCGACCCGAACGACAACGTGCCCGGCTGCGCCTTGGCCAGCGCCACAAAGGACGCGATGTCCGTCGCCTTGACCGAGGGGTGCACCACCATGACGAAAGGCGCCGTCGCCATCAGCGAGATCGGCGCGAAGTCCTTGATGGCGTCGTACGGTTGACGTTCGCCCAGCAGCGCGGGATTGATCGTGAACGTGGAGTCGACCATGCCGATGGTATAGCCATCGGGCGCCGACACCGCAAGGGCGCGCGTGCCGATCGTGGTGCCGCCGCCACCCCGGTTCTCCACGACGAAGGGCTGGCCCAGCGCCTCGGCAAACACCTGGCCCGCCATGCGGCCCAGCGTGTCCGTGGCCGCGCCCGGCGGATACGGGATGGTCAGGCGGACCGCCTTGTCCGGATACTGCGCGGCGCGCGCCGCGAAAGACCACGGCAACACGGCGGCGCCAGCGGCCAGGGCCGCGCCATTGATCAGGAACGCTCTGCGTGAGGGATGCATGGGGTTGTCTCCAGGTTCATATGCGGTGCGGCCTCTTGAGGGCCGGTTCGTATTTCGGTGTGCCTTTCGTATCTGATGCGTGGGCGCGGATGCGTGTGCTTCAGCTGCTGTAGCGGCCCTCGGCAAGTTCCGCCTCCGGGTCCGCGCCCAAGCCAGGGGCGTCCGGCACGTCGACCCAGCCGTCCTTGATGGGCACGCTGCGCCCGTAAGGCACATGCGCCAGTTCGACGTACAGGCGTTCCAGCGATACCTCGGCCTGTTGCACGGCGATCAGGTGCAGGCTGGCAAGGTATCCGGGACCGAAGAACGCCACCTGCGGCGCGCACACGACGCGCGTGTCCTCGCATTTCTGCGCGATGCGCCACGCGGCGGTCAGTCCCAGCTTGATGACGCTGGGCTGCACGTACTGCGCCGCTTCCGTGTCCACCACGCGCTCCAGGTCGGTCGCGCTGGCGGCGTTCTCGCCGACCGCCAGGGGAATGCCGCAGGCATCCTTCAAACGGGCCAGCGCGCGGTCGTCTTCCGGCGGCCACAAGGGTTCCTCGATCCAGAACGGATCGTGCGGGCGCATCGCCTCGATGGCGGCCTCGGCCTCGCCGGGCAGCCAGGCGCAGTTCGTGTCCACCATGATGGGCACGCCCGGCCCCGTGCTGCGGCGCACGGCAGCCAGCGCATCGGCCGTGCGCTCGTGCAGCTTGATTTCGGTAAAGCCTTCGTCCAGCGCACGCGTGGTCACGGCGTCCAGGCGCTCGGCGTTGCCGTAGTACTGGAGCAGCGACGCATACACGCGCACCCGCTCGCGGCGCTTGCCGCCCAGCAGTTCGTACAACGGCACGCCCGCGCGTTTGGCGCGCAGGTCCCACAGCGCGATGTCCAGCCCGGCCAGCGCGTGCACCACGGGACCGGACCGCCCCAGGTTGTGCAGCGTGCGCTGCATGCCCGGCAGCAAGGTCTCGTCGTCCGCGTCCCGCCCGCAGGCCAGCGGGGCGATCAGCGTTTCAAAGATGGCGGGCAAGGCGCGCGGCTCCACGCAGTACGACTCGCCCCACGCCACCGTGCCGTCTTCGGTCTGCACGCGGACCAGCGCACTGTCGAGCTTGTCGCGCGGCCGGCCGGCGAACAGCGGCGACGGGCTCCAGTGATGAAACGGCAGGCGCAAGGGAATGCAGGTGACGGAAACGATGGTGTTGGCGGGCATGGCGGCGCGAAGATCGGGATGCAAAATGCGATGGGCTATTCTGGCGGCCGCCGGTTCATATGGTCAAATAGATGAATTGACTATTTTCATATGAATTTCATATGTTCAACCGGCGAGAACTCCTGCTGCTGCGCGCCATGTACCGGCACGACACCGTCACCGCCGCGGCGGCATCGGTCAACATGACGCAGCCCGCCGCCAGCGCGCTCTTGCGCGACATGGAAACACGGCTGGGCTTTGCGCTCTTCAGCCGCGAGAACCGCCGGCTGCATCTGACCAGCCAGGGCCGCGCGCTGATCCCCGAAGTCCTCAATGCGCTGGCCGGCATCGAGGCCGTGGACCGGCTGGCCGTCGACATCCGCCAGGGCGCGCTGGCGCGGCTGGATGTGGCCGCCGTCGCCATTGCGGCGTCCAGTCTGCTGCCCCCGGCACTGGCCGGCGTGCGCCGCGCGCATCCGGCCGTGGCCGTGACCGTGCGCGCCGGCACCGCCCTGGAAATCATCGAGATGGCGGTGGACCATCGCATCGACCTGGGCATCATCATCGGTTCGCCGCCGGATATCGACCGCGTGGCCAGCCTGCGGCTGGCGCCGCTGGGGCTGCATGCGGTCATGCCCAAGGACCATCCGTGGGCAAGAAAGGCCACGTTGACGCTCGACGAGGTGGCCGAAGCCGGTCCCATCGTGCTGGCGCCCGCCCTGCCCGCCGGGCGCGCGACACGCCAGGCGCTGGAGGCCCGCGGCCTGCCCTATCGCCCCATCATCGAGGCCGCGCAATCATCGGCGGCGTGCGCGCTGGCCGCGCAAGGCCTGGGTGTGGCCATCGTGGAAAGCCTGGGCGCGCATTACGCCGAGCGGCAGGGCCTGGCCGCACGGCGCCTCTTGGCGCTGGAAGATCCGGTGCTGGCGGTGGTGTGGTCGCGCGACCGCGCGATGAGTGCGCCGGCGCAGGTGCTGCGGGAGGGCTTGGCGAACGAGGCGCGCACGTGGCTGTCGCGCACGGATGCCGACGCGGGCGAACGCCCGACGGCGCGAGGCCGGCCCCCCCCGCGGCCGGCCTCGTGAACCAGGCGGGGCGGCTTACCAGGAGGTGGTATAGGCCCCGGGGAACTGCTTGGCCACGAAAGCCTTCACTTCGTCGGACTGGTAGGCCTTGATGAAGCGCGCGATGCGCGGATCATTCTTGTTGTCCTCGCGCGCGGCGATCACGACGGCCGCAAACGGGGCATCCTTGCTTTCCAGCGCCAGCGCGTCCTTGGCGGGCGACAGGCCGGCGGGGATGGCGTAGGCGGAATTCACGGCGGCGGCATCCACGTCCTTGAGCGAGTGCGGCAGCTGCGCGGCTTCGATCTCGACGAACTTCAGGTTCTTGGGGTTCTCGGCGATGTCGAAGATCGACGCCGTCACGGTCACGCCGTCCTTCAGCTTGATCAGCTTGGCGGCCTGCAGCACCAGCAGCGCGCGGGCGCCGTTGGTCGGATCGTTCGGAATGGCCACCTTGCCGCCCTGCGGCAGATCGTCCAGCGACTTCACGCGTTTGGAATAGATGCCCATCTGCTGCACGACGGCCGTCGCCACCGGCACCAGCTTGTAGCCGCGCGCCTTGTTCTGCGATTCCAGGAAAGGCTTGTGCTGGTAGATGTTCACGTCCAGTTCCTTGGCGTCCAGCGCGGCGTTCGGCTGGATGAAGTCGCTGAACTCGATCAGCTTGACCTTCAGGCCTTCCTTGGCGGCCACCTGCTGCACGACTTCACCGATCTGCGCGTGCGGACCGACGGTGACGCCCACCTTCAACTCGGCGTCCTGCGCCATCGCCGAGGTGCCCGCAAAACCGATGAGGGTGGCAAGAACGGCCAGGGAATGACGAAGGCGCATGAGGGATCTCTAGAGGTAGTCGTAATGAGACCCCGGATTCTAGAGACGCCGCCTCAAAACCGGAAGCGATGAATATTCATATTGATATGTGGATTTCGATATAAACACCGCGATGACAGCGCCGGCGCATGCGGACACAATAGAGCCTGCTTTCATCAACCCACCCGCCTCCATGTCCACGACTACCGAACTCCATCCGCATGCGCGCGCGCTGCTGGCTGACCATTACGCCGCCGTCGACGCCGACCTTCCCGCCCTGCTCGACCTGCTGTTTGCGCGCAGCGCCGGCGAAGACTGGCACAAGGCCGGCACGTTCAAGCATCACCTGCTGGGCGTCTACCGCACGCTGGCGCTGTGGAACCAGCCGCGCGAGGTGCGTCTGCTGGGCCTGTTTCACAGCGTGTACGGCAACGAATACGTGGACCTCACGCTTTTTGACCGTGAACGCGAGCGCAACACGTTGCGCGATGTGCTCGGCGCCGAAGCCGAAGAATGGGTCAGCCTCTTTTGCGCCATGCCGCGCACGCGATTCGTGCAGGCCATCTTGCACGGCCAGGGCACGGGACCGGAAGGCCTGACGCTGGAAGGCGCCGATGGGCAGGTGTTCACGTTCACGCCGCGCCAGGTCGCCGCATTCACGGTCGTGTCCGCCGCCGACATGGGCGAGCAATGGCATAGCTGGCAGGACGAGATCTTTGCCTGCTATCCGCAGCAGCAGCGCCGCGACTTGAAGACCAACTGGGCCTCGTCGCTGTGGCCCGGCCCGCTCAAGCCGCCGTCGAACATCCTGTCGATGCTGTCGCATCTGCTGGCGCCGCTGTCGCGCATGCCGCACGACACCGGCATTCCGCTGCCGCCCGCCTTCGACAATTGCCGCGCCACGCTCAGCCCGCGCGACGAAGCGGCCGCCAGCGCGCTGTATTGGCAGGTCATCACGCGCATGCATCCCCTGACCGAAATGGACAGCGCCCGCCACATGCTGGAAGCCGCGGTGGCGCACAACCCGTGGGTCGGCGAACCGCGCCTGCTGCTGGCGCAACTGGCGTTGACGTCAGGAGATTTCGAGGCCGCGGAACAGCATGCTGCCGCCGGCCTGGCCGCGCTGCAGGCCTGGGGCACGGCGTGGGACAAGCGCATCGAATGGGCCGGATGGATGGCCTGGGCGCGCATCGAACTGCAGAACGCGCGCGCGCGCAAATGGCCGGAAAACCTGGCCGCGCTGAACGGGCTGGGCCTGGTGGAGTAGCGCCGGCGGGGCTTGCCGGGATGGGACGGCGCGGGCGGCTTTGCGCCCGCGTGCCTTTGCGAATGGGGTGGCTAGCGCCTACGTGGCTTGCCGGCTTGGGCAGGACGGGAGGCTAGCGCCTACGTGCCTTCCCAATGCGGCCCGGGCACGACGATGTCGAACAATTCCAGCACGCGCGCCACAGTGTGATCCACCATCTCTTCGATGGACGCGGGCCGGTGATAGAACGCCGGCAGCGGCGGAAACACGATGCCGCCCATTTCAGTCACCGCCGTCATGTTGCGC
>JAEYVD010000819.1 GCA_023432075.1 Pseudomonadota bacterium
GAGAGCGTGAAGTTTTACTGCAAAAGAGTGACGGTTCTATGACAGCGCCCATTCGCTAAGGGTACGTCAAATACGGGACGTATGGCGCATCGGCCAGGCGCCTGCAAGCGCCTGTTCCATAAGCAAAAACCCGAAGCGGACGGCGTTGTCACATGGGGTCTCTATAATCGGTCCACCTCACAGCCAATATTACGAGCCGCATGGATCAACTTCTGGCCGCGGTGGACCTCGGGTCCAACAGCTTTCGCCTCTCCATCGGACGCATCGTTCAGCAGGACGGTACGCCCCAGATCTACCAGATCGACCGCCTCAAGGAAACCGTCCGGCTGGCCGCCGGCCTGGACGCCGAAAAACGGCTTAGCGACGACGCCATCGACCGCGCCATCGCTGTCCTGGAACGCTTCGGCGAACGGCTTCGCAGCTTTCACCCCAATCGGGTCCGCGCGGTTGCCACCAATACCTTTCGCGTGGCCCGCAACACCCGTGACTTTCTGCCCCGAGCCGAAGCCGCGCTGGGTTTTCCCATCGAAGTCATCGCCGGCCGCGAAGAGGCCCGCCTGATTTTCACGGGCGTGGTGCACACCCTGCCCCCCTCCCCCAACAAGCGCCTGGTCATCGACATCGGCGGGGGTTCCACGGAAGTCATCATCGGCAAGGGGCACGAACCCGGCCTGATGTCCTCGCTATACATGGGATGCGTCAGTTACAGCCGCCAGTTCTTCTCGGACGGCGTGGTGGACGCACACCAGATGAAACAGGCCGAACTGGCCGCCCGCCGCGAAATCGAAGTCATCGCCAAGCAGTACCGCAAGACGGGCTGGAAAGAAGTGTATGGCTCTTCGGGCACGGCCAAGGCGCTCTTTGCCATCCTGACTGAAGGCGGCTATTCCAACCGCGGCATCACGCGCGTCGGCTTGAACAAGCTGAAAGACCGCCTGGTGCGCTCGGGCCGCGTCATTCCGTCCGAGCTGCCCGGCATCAAGATCGAGCGCGCCGACGTGCTCCCGGGCGGTCTGGCCATCATGAGCGCACTGTTCGACGAACTGGGCATCGACGTCATGCACACCGGCGACGGCGCGCTGCGCCTGGGCGTGCTGTATGACCTGCTGGGCCGAGACGACGAACACGACAAGCGCGATGAATCGGTGCGCCAGTTCATGAAGCGCTATCACGTCGATGTGAACCAGGCGCGCCGGGTGCGCCACGCCGCCCTCACCCTGTTCGACGCGATGTTCCCGGAAGGCCAGGAACGTGCCGAACTGCGGCCCGCGCTTGGCTGGGCCGCAGACCTGCACGAAGTCGGCCTGTCGATCGCCCACAACGCGTATCACAAGCACACCGCCTACGTCCTCGAAAACGCCGACATGCCCGGCTTCTCGCGCGCGGACCAGCAGTTGCTGGCGCTGCTGGCGCTGGGTCACCAGGGCAAGCTCGTCAAGCTGGAACCGCTGGTGCGCTCGCGCCCGCAGTGGAAGGCGATCCTGGCCCTTCGCCTGGCCGTGCTGCTCTTTCGCCGCCGCGGCGAGATCGAACCTCTGCCGCTGACCGCCTCGGTCCGCGACAACTCCATCGTGGTGCGCGTCAACCGCGAATGGCTGGCCGAACATCCGCTCAGCGACTTCACGCTGCGCGCGGAAGAAGCCGAGTGGAACAAGGTCGGGTTTTCGTTCGAACTGCTGGAGTTCTGAAGCGGCCGCGCGGGGCGGCCTGGCCGCCCCGGCGCTTCAAAATGGCGACAGATTAGTTTCGCGATCGAGCCGCCTGAGTTCCATGCGCAGCGGCCGGGTGGCCCGCCGTATCAGTCTGATAGTCATTCGGCGGAGCAGGCGGCGCATGGGAGTGGCGTCTAGCGCTGAGTATTGAGGACGGCCGGCTGATCCAGGCCGAAGTGGCGGCGGTAGCGCTCGTCCATGCGCTCCATCTTCAAGAGGACCGGAAAGTCGGCGGCGTTGAAATCCGGATCCCAAGCGGGTTCGCCGCAAACCTTGGCGCCCAGCTTCAGGTAACCCTTGATCAGCGGCGGCACGCGGGCCGGCAGGGTGCTGTTGAGCTTTTCGACCGGGTAGCGGTGCAGCGGCGTGACGCGCGGCTCGTTGCCCTGGGGCATCTGCTTGGCAACCGTGCGCCAGACTTCGGCGGCGGTGACGCCGTCGTCGCGCAGGCTGACGCTGGCGCAACCCAGCACGTATTCGTAACCGCCGCGGCGCAGGTATTCGGCCAGGCCGGACCACAACAGCATGATGACCGCCCCGCCCCGGTAATCCGCATGGGTGCACGAACGGCCGACCTCGACGACTTCGTCGCGAATGGCGCCCAGCCCCGACAGGTCGAACTCCGATTGCGAGTAATAGCCGCCGGCTTCGAGGGCTTTTTCGGGGGTCAGGATCCGATAGGTGCCGACGACGCGGTCTGTGTCGAGCTCGCGCACCATCAGGTGTTCGCAGAAGGGATCGAAGCGGTCTTGTTCGATGCCATCTTGCGCATCTGGAAAGACGGCGCCCATGTCTTCCGTGAAGACGTCATAGCGCAGGCGTTGAATCTGCTCTATTTCTTCGGCGGTACGCGCCAGGCCGACCGCCAGGACTTTGGGGGCGGCGCCCGTCCAGGGTTCTGCGGTACTGCGGCTCGGGTTGATGCGTGCTAATTCCAGCATTGCGCGAAGCTCCTAGAGAGTCCAGCCAGTGTGGACGCCCTGTATGTCAATGACTTGACCAA